>CAMEEX010000006.1 GCA_945915235.1 uncultured Clostridia bacterium
AAATTCGTAAGGCTGAGGAGAAGGCTAAGACCAATCTTCTGGTTAAACAGAAGTTTTCATGTGACAGCAATGGAAAGCTTGCCAACTGTGAGAGCCGTAACCCGGAGGAATGTGAGGTATTTATAGTAGAGGGAGACTCCGCCGGAGGTTCCGCAAAGACGGCGAGAAACAGACGTACACAGGCGATACTTCCAATAAGAGGTAAGACGCTCAATGTTGAGAAAGCGACTATCGACAAGGTCTTAGCCAATGCAGAGATTAAGACCATGATAACGAGCTTTGGATGTGGATTTTCCGAAGGATACGGCAATGATTTTGATATAACGAAGTTAAGATATAATAAGATTATCATTATGACTGATGCGGACGTTGATGGAGCTCATATTGCGACGCTTCTTCTGACATTTTTCTACCGTTTTATGCCGGAACTTATACAGGAGGGGCATGTATATCTTGCAACGCCTCCGTTGTACAAGGTTGTGCCGAAAAAAGGTGAGGGTCAGTATCTCTACGATGATAAGGCACTTGAGAAATACAGAAAGACACATACCGGCAGCTTCACGCTCCAGAGATACAAGGGTCTTGGAGAGATGGATGCAGAGCAGCTTTGGGAGACGACATTGAATCCTGAGACCAGAATATTAAAGAGGGTTGAGATAGAGGACGCGAAGATGGCATCCGATGTGACAGCAATGCTTATGGGAAGCGATGTAGAGCCTAGAAGAAGGTTCATATACGAGCATGCACAAGATGCGGAGCTTGATTTGGCGTAAGAGTTATTATTATTATTATTATTATTATTATTATTTGTGCCGCTGTTTGGCGGCAGCATGGAGGTTAGTGTGAAAATAAGCCTGATAACTTATTTTTCATACATGCAGTTTGTTTCCGGGCGAAAACAAATTGCTTTGATGGCTTATGGGAAATCGCCTCCGCGAATTTCAAGCGCTCAGAAATGAGGATTAAAATGGCAGAACAGATTATGCAGACAGAGTATTCTGAGCTGATGCAGAAATCATACATAGATTATTCCATGAGTGTTATCACCGCGCGAGCGGTACCGGACGTCCGTGACGGACTGAAGCCGGTTCAGAGGCGTGTGCTCTATGCGATGGAGCAGCTTGGGCTCAACTACGACAAACCGCATCGTAAATCAGCGCGTATTGTCGGTGATACCATGGGTAAGTATCATCCGCATGGTGACAGCTCAATATATGACACACTTGTTGTGTTGGAACAGGATTTTAAGAAGGGCATGGCGCTCGTGGATGGTCACGGTAACTTCGGCTCAATAGAGGGCGACGGTGCGGCGGCAATGCGATATACAGAGGCGAAGCTTAAAAAGTTCACGCAGGACGTGTATCTTGCCGACCTTGACAAGAATGTGGTTGATTTCATGCCGAACTTTGACGAGACCGAGAAGGAGCCCGTTGTGCTTCCGGTGCGTGTGCCGAATCTTTTGGTGAACGGCTCAGAGGGTATCGCGGTAGGTATGACGACGAGCATACCTACTCATAATCTCGGTGAGGTCATAGATGCGGTGAAGGCATGCATGGACAAACCGGACATCACTACGCAGGAACTTATGCAGTATATGCCGGGTCCCGATTTCCCTACGGGCGGTCTTGTTGTGAATAAGAGTGAACTGCTTGATATATATGACAACGGTACAGGCAGGATTAAGCTTCGAGGTAAGGTTGAGTTTGAGCCGGCCGCAAAAAAAGGCGATAAGGATAAGCTCGTCGTGACCGAGATACCGTATACCATGATTGGCGCCGGAATAGGCAAATTTATATCAGATGTAGTTGAACTTATCGAGACAAAGAAAACACAGGATATCACTGATATCTCCAATGAATCCTCCAAGGAGGGAATAAGGATTGTACTTGAGCTCAAGAAGAACGCCGATGTGGAGAAGCTCATCAACATGCTCTACAAAAAGACAAAGCTTGAGAATACCTTCGGCGTAAATATGCTCGCGATTGTTGACGGGAGACCTGAGACACTCGGGCTCAAGCAGATTATCACACATCACATAGATTTTCAGTTTGAGCTTGCAACCCGTAAATATACGACACTTCTCAACAAGGAGCTCGAGAATAAGGAGATTAAGGAGGGACTTATACGCGCCTGCAACATAATCGACCTTATTATCGAGATACTCAGAGGAAGCAAGAACCTTAAAATGGCGAAGGAATGTCTCATAACGGGAAATACAGAGGGCATCAACTTCAAGTCTGAGAAGTCGAGAAAGGACGCCGCCAAGCTCCATTTTACCGAGAAGCAGGCGAGTGCTATATTGGAGCTTCGTCTCTACAAGCTCATAGGACTCGAAATCCTCGCACTTGAGAAGGAGTACGAGGAGACCCTTGCTAGGATTGCCGAGTACGAGGACATATTGAACAGCCGAAGAGCCATGGTCAAGGTCATCAAAAAGGATCTGGATAACATTAAGAAGGAGTATGCACTACCTAGAAAAACTGTTATAGAGGACGCACAGGAGGCCGTGTTCGAGGAACAGAAGATGGTTGAGCAGGAAGTGGTATTTCTTATGGATCGTTTTGGCTATGCTAAGACAATAGATACTACAACCTTCGAGAGAAACAGGGAAGCTGCTTATGCAGAGAACAAGTATGTGTTCAACTGCATGAATATCGATAAGATATGTATTTTTACGGACAATGGAAATCTGCACCAGATAAAGGTGAAGGATATTCCTTTTGTCAAGTTCCGCGATAAGGGAACGCCGATTGACAATCTTGGCAACTACAGCAGTGCCGGGGAGGAGATTGTATTCCTGTGCTGCAACAGCCTGCTTGAAGGGCGCAAGTTATTATTTACAACTAAGAAGGCTATGATGAAGCTTGTGGACGGCTCCGAGTTTGATGTGTCAAAGAGAACGGTCGCTGCTACGAAGCTTATGGAGGGCGACCTTATAGCGAGCATAGAGGTTGTGAGCGCAGTGAACACACAGAGTGTTGTGCTTCAGACCGAGAACGGATATTTCCTCAAGTTCATGCTCGAGGAGGTTCCGGAGAAGAAGAAGAGCGCCGTTGGCGTCCGCGGCATGAAGGTGGACGATAAGGATAACGTGGACGAGGTGTACCTGATGCCTGAAGATGCCGATGTGTCCATACAGTATAAGGACAAAGAGATATCGTTAAAGAAACTCAAGCTCTCGAAGAGGGACGCTAAGGGACAGAAAAAGTAATTGGATTTGGCGGAATATGTGATTTATATTCTGCATAGATATAAAAATACCGCGCAGGAAAATTCTGCGCGGTATTTTTAGTATAATAGGGAGATTAATAAAAATTCCATATTGTATAATCTGTTTAATACATTAACTATATTGCATGCTATACGAGCTTATGTAGAACTATGCAGTTAGGCGTATCTATCTTGATTGGATTTCCGTTCATAACGAGGAGCCCCTTCTCATAGTGAATGGTGAAGAAGGTGAGAGTGCCTGACTCGTTGTTAACTGATACGAGATGTTTTTCGTCAGGGAACAGATTGATATCCTTAGGATAGTCTCCGCTGATAGGAAGGCTGTTCTTGAGAGATAAGAGTCCGGTCTCCTTGTCCGCTGAGTAGATGGTTACGCTGTTGTCGCCTGCGTTGGAGCAGAATACATAGTCGCCGTTTTTTGATACCTGAATAGCTGCGGCTGCCGTATTCTCCTTATGTCCCTTTCTGACGGTGAAAATATTCTGGACAAACTCGAAACGGGTCTTGTTCTCAGGTGTATATTTGTATACATCTATGTAGTTCTTGAGCTCACATACAATATATGCGAATTTACCGTCAGGGCTGAAGGTAATCTCGCGTGGCGCTGACTCAAGCTGGCAGCGTATGATATCCGAGAGCTTGAGCTTTCCTGTAGTCTTGTTAAATTCGTAAAGCTTGACCTGATCCATACCGATGTCGCAGACACATAAAAGATCCTCATCCGGGGTGAGGACTGAGCAGTTGATGTGAGGGCGGAAGTTGCGCTCGGCAACACTTCCCATTCCCTTGTGATATACCTCGTCCGTTATGCAGCCTACGGTTCCGTCAGGGTTCACATGGAGTACGGTCAGCTTGCCGTCGTGGTAGCCTGACACGAATATGTAATCGTCTGCCTTGGTCATTGAAAGATGGCAGCCTCTCATTCCCTTTATGGAGGAGGTGTTCATATATTCAAGCCCGCCGTCAGGAAGAATTTTAAAGGATGATACGCCCTCGTCAACTATTGAATAAAGATATCTTCCGCTGTGGGATATGGTGAGGTAGGAGGAGTTGTTGACGATAACCTCCTCGCGGTATGCCATACGTCCGGCTTCATTATCAACGTCTAAAATGGTAATTCCTCTGCTTGAATCATGTGTATATGATCCAACATATGCAACATATTTTTCTGACATGGTAACCTCGATTCTGCCGCAAACAAAAGCAGCAAAGTTATTTGTTAAGAAAAAAGGGCTGCCGGAAAAGGGCAGCCCGGATTTATATTTATTTTACGTCAATGCATGTTATTTTACAAGCATTTTCCTCACTTTTGAGAGTAAAAATGTGAGTGGTTTATACAGAAACAGTGCAGTGAAGAAGTTGCCTATGCAATGCACTATATCGAAGGGAATACCGCTTATAAAATACGCGAAGCCTGAACCTATACCAAACAGGGCAGCCTGGGTGATGGAGCAGAGCGCTCCAAAGCACAGCCCGTATGCACCGTTTATCACAGCCCACAAAACGGGGGAGTCATTGCGGCAAAACAGCATCGTGATGCCCCACAGTATAGCCCAGATATACAGATACATTATCCACCAGCTTCCAAAGCCCCAGAATATTCCTTCAAGCAGAACAAATACATATATTGGGAAGAGAGCTTTTTTTCCAAAGGTTTTGGTGTAGACAATAAATAGTATAGATACTACTTCTATATTCGGCAGAAAGCTGAGAGCAACCTGCCCGACATAGGCGATTGCTCCCAACATTCCAAGAAGTACTATTTCGAAGGTTTTATATTTCATAATAGTCTGTTATGTTTCCTGATTTAATGTTTCACGAAAGTGACATTTTGGACATTAATATGTCTCAAGCGCAAGCTTGAAACTGTCACCGTCATTTACAGGTGTAGAGTCAACGCCCGTCTGCGCGTAGTCATCTCCGATGTAGAGTGCCCAGTACTGATGCGCGGCATCGTCAGCGGTAACACCGTCAACGGTCTTTACATACAGTCCCCACTCGGATTCGTCACCGGCTATGAGATTTTCCTGCTCAAGCGCGCCGCGAAGGTAATCCTCGTTGGTCGTAATCTTGAAATCCTTTGTGCTGGCGTCAGCGTATACTACGGTCAATGTGATGGTCTTTTTGCCACCTGCATCCTTTGGCTGAGGTCTTAAGTTGATGTAGAGCAGTGCCAGAACTACAACAGCTACAACTAAGCCAAGAACACCAAATAAGATTTTTTTGTTTTTCTTGCTCATTTGTTTTCTCCTTAATATATTGTATTTTTGATGCGGCGAAGTGCTGTCCAGATCCTCGTGGACAGGTGCTTCTCACATAGGGCAGGTCTTCTGACTCAGGACATGGCACCCTTCCGTGTCTTCCCGGAATGAAGGACATTCCAGTGACTTTCACGCGGCACAAGCGTTGGAAGGACTATTCCAATACAGCGACGGGTTCGTTCAGGCTTCTCACCTGCTTCCCTCTTGGCGGACAAAAATGCCCGAACCACTATGCTATCGCAGCTCCTGTTTGACAGGAACTAGGATAGTTTATAACAGGCGGGCACAAAAGTCAACGTATGGAGTTCACAAAAAGTTGTTCGGTAGTGGGAGAAAAGTAAATATATTGCTAAAGATGATACATTGTGTTATTATATAAATCACAATGTTGATTGCAGCTTGAAATAATGGAGAAACGGAAGTACTGCGTTTACCGGGAAATGAGGATTCAGATGGACAGCCTGATGGAAAAGAGGAAGAGAATATATCTTCTCGATATAATAAGGGGAATTTTGATAATATATGTGGTCTACTATCATTTCATGTACGATCTGAATGATATACTCGGGCATGACATACCGTATCTGTATTCGGACTGGTTCTCGACCATACGCGACTGCATGTCGGGCTCGCTCATATTCATATCCGGAATATCCTGCAATTTTTCGAGAAACAATTTAAAAAGAGGCGTGAGGACACTTCTCATTGCTTTGATGCTCTCCATAGTGACCTTTGTGGTTATGCCGTCGCAGACTATTGTATTCGGTATCCTTCATCTGCTCGGAACGATGATGACGCTGTACGGGCTTGGAGAGTGCGTTGTGGGTGTGACTGCGGTGGTTTTTGATAAAAAGAAAATGTATGTCCGTATAGTGCTTATGGTTGTATTTATGTTTCTTTTCTTTGCGGGCCGTGATATCTATTACGGCAGGGTTGGTTTTGGCTCTGCAATGGTTAATATGCCGGCATTTCTGTACGGCGGGAAGAACTATTTTCTGTACATAATGGGCTTTTGGCAGCAGCTTTTCTCGGCTGACTATTATCCGGTTATTCCGTGGGGATTCCTGTTTCTCGCAGGTGCGATGATTGGTTATGTTTTTAAATGTAAAAATCTTCCGGGCTTTTTGTATAAGAATTTCTGCCGCCCGCTCGCGTTTATCGGCAGGCATACCATGATAATATATCTCGTGCATCAGCCGCTGTTATTTGGAATTTTTATGCTTGTAAGTGCCGTGAAAAGATGACAGATATGTTATTACCGGTATAAAAAAATCATCCCCAGCCATAATAATCGTGCAATGATTTTTTCGTTGTACATTATTATCGGAGGTGTGAACATGAATGATTTAGCTTGTGGGGTAAAGAGCTGTGCATACAATGACTGCAACTGCTGTAAGAGAGAAGGCATCAAGGTCGAGGGAACGATGGCGGAGAGCTCGTCATCTACCTGCTGTGCGTCCTTCTGCGAATGTGGCAGCCCAAGAGTGACCTCGGCGTGCGAGTGCGAGCCTAAGAGAGTCACCAACATCATCTGTGACGCGGTGAAGTGCCGCTACAATGATGACAAGAACTGTACGGCAAAGCATGTCGATGTGACAGGCAGCCATGCGATGATTTCATCTGAGACGGAGTGCGCTACTTTCGTGGGAAGATAATAGTGTGAAAAATACATCTAAGACAATACAAAACATTGTCTAAGATGTATTACTATTTCACACAAGAAAAACGTAAAAAACACGTTTTTCATTACTATTTCAGTCACTGCCAAGGCAGTGACATGTGGATTAGTGTGAAAAATACATCTAAGGCAGTAAAAGACACAGCCTAAGATGTATTACTATTTCACACAGGAAATCTGCCGGGCGGGGGTGGTTATGTATGATAAATATGTAACGGCTCCCGTTTTTACATTAATAGAGTACAGGCGTGGGGCATTTTATGTCATATTGACAAAGCCACACATGGTAACTAATATTCTATGTAAATAATAACAAGATAACAGAAATAATTAAGGAAAAAAGAAAAAAACGGGGGTTAGATATGCAGTCAAACGACGCGCAGAACACAGCGATAAATCATATGGAGGGACCGATGTTAGTGCTTGCGGGACCTGGCTCGGGAAAGACGACGGTCATAACAAGGCGTGTCAAGCATCTGGTTGAGCAGGGGGTCAATCCTCTGAACATTCTTGTGATTACTTTCACAAAGGCGGCGGCGCTGGAAATGCAGGAGCGCTTTTACAGGCTTATGGACAATGGAACGGCAAGAAATGTTACATTTGGAACATTTCACGCGGTTTTCTTTACAATATTAAAGCACGCCTACAATCTGTCGGCTTCCAATATAATAAAGGAAGAGGAACGATATTCGATAGTGAAGGCGGCAATCTCAAGGCATGAGCTCGATATAGAGGACGAGCGCGAGTTCGTGGGAAATGTGCTCGGGGAGATAGGGCGCGTCAAGTCGGAGAGAATTGCCATTGAGAACTATTATTCGACCAACTGCCCGGCAGATGCCTTCCGGAGTATTTTTGAGGAATATACCACGAAGCTTAAGGGGAGCAGGAAGATAGATTTCGAGGATATGCTGTGCTATACATATGAGCTTCTTGCCGCGAGGAAGGATATTTTAGCGGCATGGCAGGGAAAGTTTAAATATATTCTTATAGATGAATTTCAGGATATCAACAAGATACAGTACGACACGATAAGACTTTTAGCTGCGCCGGAGAACAATCTTTTTATCGTGGGGGACGATGACCAGAGCATATATGGTTTCCGTGGTTCCAAGCCCGATATCATGCTTAATTTCGGGAAGGACTATAAGGACGCAAAGAGAGTGCTCTTAGATGTCAATTACCGCTCGGAGCCCGAGATTGTGAAGGCGGCGGGTGATGTGATAAGGTTTAACAATAAAAGATATAAGAAGGAGATAAGAACGAGCAAATCCGGCGGCGGTGCCGTTGTGGTGAGACAGACTAAGGATTTCATAGATGAGTACGCTGAGGTGTGCGAGCGTATAAAGGCGCTGGTAAACGGGGAGAAAAAGAGCTACAGCGACATAGCGGTGCTCTACAGGACATCGGCAGGCATCGGCTCGCTTGTAAGGAGGCTTATGGAGAACGGAATACCGTTTCAGATAAGGGATAAGCTGCCGGACATGTTCGAGCACTGGATTGCAAAGGATATTTTTGCATACATAAGGCTTGCGCTTGGGACAGCTAACAGGGCGGATTTCATATCGGTGTGCAATAAACCAAAGCGGTACATAGGCAGGGATTACCTGACGGACGAGGAGATAGACCTCGACAAGCTGTGCACCTACTATGAGGACAAGCAGTGGATGGTAGAGAGAATATTGAAGCTTAAAAGCGACCTAAAGATGGTAGCAAAGCTCAACCCATATGCCGCCGTGAACTACATAAGGCGCGGTATAGGGTACGATGAGTACATTACGGAGTATGCTGTGAGCCACCATATTCAGGCGGACGAGCTGTTTGACGTACTGAACGACATACACGAGAGTGCGAGGGAGCACAACACCTTTGTCGAGTGGGACAAGGCTGTGAGCGAGTACAGACAGCGCGTGCACGAGGTTCCCGACAGGAGTGTACCGAGGGTGACGCTCACCACAATGCACAGTTCGAAGGGGCTTGAGTTTGACACGGTGTTCATAATAGATGCCAATGAGGGAGTGTGCCCGCACAAGAAGGCGGTGCTCGACACGGATATCGAGGAGGAGCGCAGAATGTTCTACGTCGCCATGACGCGCGCAAAGAGCAGATTGTACATATACAGCACTGCCGAGAAGTACAATAAGACTCTCGATGTAAGCAGATTTCTCATAGAGGCAGGGCTGTACGTTCCGGAAAAATCTAAATACAGTGCAAAAGCCCCCGTTTCCGGAGGCTTTGCAGGAGGTCAGAGCGGTTATAAATGGAACCGCTCGGGCACAAATTATTCTGGATAATCCAAGCTGTGTGCGGGGAGATTACTCCTCGTCATCGTCAGCTAAAAGCTCGGCGTACTCGTCCTCGTCCATGAGCTCGTCGAATGCGTCGGCTACGCGCTCGTACTCCTCATCGTCCTCGATATTGCCGAGTGACGGCTCGCCGTTTTCGTCCTCAAAATACTGGTAGAGATATACCTCGCCCTCGGCAGCGTCGTCATCGTTGAGCGGTAAAAGTGCGATGTAGTCCTGCTCACCTACAGGGAATACTGCAACGATACCGCACTCAACCTCCTTGCCGTCGTCGAGTGAGAGTGTCACTGTTCCTTCCTCGAACTCGTTCATGTAATCCTCATTATTATTCTTATTTGACATATGCTCCTCTTTCTGCGTCTTTGCCTTGTAAGCTGATGCAATTTTTTGACTATATGGAAGTGATTTTTCAGGATAACAGCTTGCTGCCTGTCCCTGAACAATTACAAGATATCATATATAGAACGAAATTGCAATGAAATTAAGCCGGGGCGGCAAAACAATGTGCGGGGAGCCGTATCCGGTCGGGAACACATTATTTGTAAAAAAAATTAAGAAAAAAACTTGATAATTTAAAAAATGTAATGTATGATGTATGCAGATTAAGAAAATTAATAAAAGATGTCAAAGGAGACAATATTTACCGTACACGCTTATTTTTATTAAGCGGGCGGAGATATTGTCTTTTTTATTTTAGAAACGGAGGAATACCAACATGGATAGAATTGACAAGAAAATAATCACTTTATTGCAGAAGAATGCCAGAATGCCTTTAAAGGCGCTCGCGGAGCATGTGTTTTTGTCCTCGCCGGCTGTCTCGGCAAGAATTGAGAGACTCGAGAAGGAGCAGATAATATCGGGCTACGAGGCGAAGGTAAACCCTTTTAAGCTGGGATATCACATAACGGCGTTTATCAACCTTGATGTAATGCCGACGCAGAAGCCGGAGTTCTATCCTTTTGTGAAGGCGTGTCCGAATGTTATAGAGTGCAACTGTGTAACAGGAGATTTCTCGATGCTGTTGAAAGTGATGTTCCCGAGCACTCAGGAACTCGACACTTTTATCGGACAGCTTCAGAAGTTCGGAAGGACGAGCACGCAGATAGTGTTCTCAACACCCGTTGAGCCGCGCGGCATAGACGTAAACTATAACGATGTGGAGCTTGAGGAGAATGCCTAGGTAAGTATGTGGGTGTTCAGTTCACTTGACGGCTATGCGGGGATGCATTATAATCTTTTTAATGGAATGGAAAATGATAAATATAGATACATTGGAGGACATATCAGATGAAAACAATCCGTGATATGAACAAGATTATACTCGCATCGGCATCGCCGCGAAGAAAAGAGCTCCTAAAACAGATGGGACTTGAGTTCGAGGTTATGCCAAGCCACGGTGACGAGATAATCACGAGAAAAATTCCTTGGGAGATAGTTATGGAATTGTCCTCACAGAAGGCCAGGGACCTCGTGTATAAGGCAGCCATGGACTCGCTTTCGGGCGAGAAGAATGATGACGGGGAAGGGCAGAACGTCCTCGTTATAGGGGCTGACACGATAGTCGCATACCAGAATGATATACTCGGAAAGCCTAAGGACAAGGACGATGCAGTGAGAATGTTAAGGCTTCTGCAGGGAAAGCAGCACAGCGTATACACCGGCGTTTCGATGGTATACCTGAGGGAGGGCATAGCGCAGACGAGAACCTTCGTCGAGGAGACCAAGGTCTATGTCGCACCTATGACGGACGAGCAGATTGACAGCTATGTTGCCACGGGAGAGCCGATGGATAAAGCCGGCGCCTATGCAATTCAGGGTCTTTTTGCCGAATTTATTGTGAAGATAGAGGGAGACTATAACAATGTCGTAGGACTTCCGATTGGAAGAATTATGAGAGAGTGTATTTTTTCTTAAAATGCATCACAATTAAGTCGTTATAGGTGGTTTTAAAATGGAAGGAAAAAGAATAAAATTTATAGCAAGTGATTTGGACGGCACACTCCTGCTTAACGGGGCGCAGAGGGTGTCGGAGGAGCTGATTCCGTTAGTTAAGAGGCTTAACGAAGCGGGAATTATTTTCTGTGCGGCGAGCGGCAGACAGTATCCGAACTTAAGAAGGCTCTTTGGCGAGGTGGCAGACGACATGATGTATATATGCGAGAACGGTTCTGTCATAATCTACAAGGATAAGCTGCTTGACAAGACTCCGATGGACGTGACACTCGGAAGGGAGATTATAAGGGCAATCACGGGGATTTCACAGTGTGAGGTGCTCGTGTCGGGTGAGAGAACCTCTTATCTCAAGCCTAAGACGGAGGCGTATCTTGTCAGAATGAGGGATATCGTGAAAAACGACATCTGCCTTGTCGATGATTTAGAGCACATTAATGAGGATTATGTGAAGATATCCGTGTACGACCCGACCGGGATTGAGAATACGGAGAATTATTTTCTCAACGCCTTTAAGGGGCGTGCCCAGTCGTGTGTGTCCGGAAAGCAGTGGCTTGATTATACGGCGCAGGGAGTCAACAAGGGAAGCGCGATAAAGACAATACAGCGGCTGATGCATTTTGATAAGGCTGAGTGTCTTGCGTTTGGCGATAATTTTAACGATATCGAGATGTTTCAGTCGGTCGGACACCCTGTTGTCATGGGACAGGCGGTGCCTGAGGTGAAAAAGCATGCGGTGCATGAGACTGACTGTGTGGAGAAGAGTCTTGGCAGGCTGCTTGCTGAAATTGAAAACTGAAAATTAGGATAAAACGGAGGTTAAGGTATGAGCGAGATCGATGAAATGTGTGCGGAGGTATTTTTAAAGGAGCAGGGCAAGCTGTTTGACGAGCCGGTTGCAGAAACGGTGGACGAGGCAGTGGGGTTTCTGGAGGACTGCTTTGCACAGGTATTCAACTCTGAGAAGGAGTTAAGAGCCTTCTGGAGAGAAGAGGGAATTGATGACGAGGAGATGGAGGACGCATCGGAAGCGCTTGAGGTGTTCGTTCTTCCTGACGGAAGATATCTGTATGTTGAAGGTTAGGGTTAGGCGGATTTGTGCCCTTGCATGTGTGGCGGCGGTGTTGCTGTGCGGCTGCAGTTCGGACAGACCTGAGCTTGACATTAAGGGATACACCATCAGGTTTACCACGGGGATAGAGAATGAGGCTCTGATAGACGGAGCGGGTGTGTCGCTGACTGACGGGCAGGTGAAGCTGCTTTTGTCGGCTGTGAGAGACGGCTATGAGGCTGCACTGACGGCGGATATATGGGCTATGGAGCTTGATGGTGTGCCGTTTGGCGGTTATGTTGATGAGATGGTTCTCGATATGGCGGCACGGCTTGTGCTGGTGAACATGCTCGCACAGGATAAGCATATTGAGTTAAATGCCGGTGAAACTGCCGACTGCGCGGAGCGGGCGGAGACTTTTTACAGCGAGCACGCACAGACGGCTTCGTATGTCACGCAGGGGGAAGTTACGGAATTGTTTACGATGATGAAGCTCTCCGATAAGGTATACGATGAGCTGACACGCGACGTGGATACGCAGATAAGTGTCGACGGGGCGAGAGTCATAAAAATACAGTATATCTACTCGAAATCCTCTGATGCTTCCGCTGTGAGAAAAATGAACAGAGCGCTTGATGAGTATGAAAACGGTGCAGATTTTGCATCTCTGGCGGGAAAATACAGTGACAGTCAGGTGTACTCAGCCGAGATTGGCAGGGGAGAGCTTGAACAGAGCTTTGAGGAGGCGGCATTTAACCTTGATGCAGGGCAGATAAGTGACCTTGTAAGGTGTGAAAACGGGCTCTATATTGTGTACTGCGTCGATGACAATGTTGCCGGAAAAGCCGAGAGCCAGGCGGAGAGCATTATTCAGAGAAGGCGCAGTGAGCAGTTTGAGAGCAGTCTTGCAGATTTCTCAAAAGGAATTACGCTTTCTCTCGACCAGAAGGCATGGGAAAAGCTTAAAAGTGAATATTGATTGAAAAGATTAGGGTGTCAAAACATGCTGATTTTGTATGTGAGTGTATAACGTGTTATATTTATGCACACCGGCTCCGATTGTACGAAGCAAGGTGTTCTAAGGACTCTGATTTATTTTCTATAAGGTTGCCGCCACCGTTGCAAAACCAGCCCTCCGTGGCTGTTTGCAACTCAGTCAGCCTCCATGCTGACTGTGGCTGGACAGCGAAACAGAGTCCTAAGAACAACTAAGCTTCCTGCAAAAGTCGCGATATACATAAATATAACACGTTATACACAACTAAATATACATAGCATGTTTTGACACACTAATCCTGAAAACAAAAAAGGCTTTGCGGAAATTAATCATGCAAAGCCTTTTTTGTGTTATTGCTTATGTAAAATATCCGACAAGTGCGCGGTATATGCTATTTAATTAGATGTATTGTCGGAAAATAGCAGAACAGGGCTTTGGCGATTATCTTGTCCCTGCTCACAAAGTGGTTGACCCAGAAACGGGAGTCGTTGGAGCTGTTGCGGTTGTCGCCCAGCATAAAATAGCAGTTGTCAGGGATTGTGAAGGGGCCGCTGACGCCGTAGGTCTCGACGGTGAGATACTCGCTCTCGTCGAGAGGCTGCCCGTCTATGTATACAATGCCGTCTGCTATGTAGATGGTCTCGCCTGGAAGTCCGATGATTCGCTTTATGAATTTCTGGCTCTCATCGTCAGGGTAGTAGAACACGACGATGTCCCCACGCTTAGGGTCGGAATTAATGTATGCGAGACGGTTTCCTATTATACGGTTTCCCTCCTGGATTGTAGGTATCATGGAGCCGGAAGGAATTTTCGCGTTGACTATGAGAAAATGGTTGGTGAGCACTGCGAGCACAAATGCAGCCGCTATGATAAATACATAGCTTAAAATCTCGTGGACAATCTTTGAGCGCAGCCCCGGCTTTTTCTTTTCTTCGTCGAGAAGCTCTTCGTCGTTTTCCTCGTCGTAGGTTAAGTCATCGCCGTTTGCGGAAGCCGTTTCGTTGTCATTGTAATCATTGCTATTGCTATTTCTGCTGTTATTACCGTCACAGCCACTGCTGTCGGTATTTCTTCTGCTGTCCTTGCTGTCGTTGCCGTCATCGAGATTGATGTATATAAATTCTAAATCTTTGTTCATTTTGTCGTCCTTTTTATTATCTTATTAAATACAGTATAAAACAAAAATTGCTTTTCAACAAGTGAATATATATGGAAATAATTAAAAAAGTATAAAATTATTAGCAGTCAGCATAAATGAGTGCTAAAAAGTGTTGACATTTGCAAAAACAGGTATTACTATATAGCTGTTGCAGGTCGGATAGGTTTGGCGCCTGCCGATTGCGGTATCGGAGCCGGATAGGCTTTTAGCGGATACCGGTTTTAAGTTTATGTATACGGAGGTTTTAAAAATGGCTAATACACATGGTAATTTATCAATTAACAGTGACAATATTTTTCCTATAATTAAGAAGTGGTTATATTCAGACCACGACATTTTCTACAGAGAGCTCATCTCCAACGGCTGCGATGCCATAACTAAGTTAAAGAAGCTCGAGCTTATGGGCGAGTTTAACGCACCTGAGGATAACAAGTACCAGGTCAAGGTTATCGTAAGCGCGAAGGACAAGACAATCAAGTTCATCGATAACGGTCTTGGTATGACTGCTGACGAGGTCAATGAGTACATTTGTCAGATAGCTTTCTCGGGCGCTGAGGCATTCCTTGAGAAGTACAAGGACAAGGCTAACGAGGATCAGATAATCGGTCACTTCGGACTGGGCTTCTACTCGGCATTCATGGTTGCAGACAGAGTGACAATAGATACACTCTCATATCAGGAGGGTGCTAAGCCGGTTCACTGGGAGTGTGACGGCGGCACGGAGTATGATATGGAGGAGGGCGACAGAACCGAGAGAGGTACTGAGATTACTCTCTACTTATCGGAGGAGTGCAATGAGTTCGCCAACGAGTACCGTGCTAAGGAAGTTATAGAGAAGTACTGTTCTTTTATGCCGGTTGAGATATATGTTGAGAACGCTGACGCAGGCGAGCAGTACCAGACAATCAACGAGGACGAGCTTCTCGACACTGATAAGGTTGTAGAGACAATCGTTGAGGAGGCTAAGACCGAGGAGATTGAGAAGGAGGACGGAACCAAGGAGACTGTTGAGACGGTTCCTGCTTCTAAGAAGCTCAAGATTGTCAAGAGACCGGTTCCGATCAACGACACGACGCCTCTCTGGACAAAGCACCCTAACGACTGCACCGAGGAGCAGTACAAGGAGTTCTACCGCAAGGTATTTAAGGATTACAAGGAGCCTCTTTTCTGGATACACCTCAACATGGACTATCCGTTCAACTTAAAGGGTATTCTGTACTTCCCTAAGTTAAATACGGAGTACGACACGATAGAGGGAACGATAAAACTCTACAACAATCAGGTATTTATTGCCGACAATATCAAGGAAGTTATTCCTGAGTTCCTCATGCTCTTAAAGGGTGTTATCGACTGTCCTGACCTTCCGCTCAACGTATCAAGAAGTGCACTTCAGAACGATGGCTTCGTGAAGAAGATTTCCGACTATATCACCAAGAAGGTTGCCGACAAGCTCACAGGTATGTGCAAGACCGAGAAGGAGAGCTACGAGAAGTACTGGGACGACATCAATCCATTCATCAAGTACGGCTGCTTAAAGGACGATAAATTCTTCGAGAAGATGAAGGACTACATTCTCTTTAAGAACCTTGACGGCAAGTATCTCACTTTGCCTGAATGCCTTGAGGAGAACAAGGAGAAACATGAGAATACAGTATTCTATGTAAAGAATGAGACTGAGCAGGGTCAGTATATCAAGATGTTCAAGGAGGCAGGCTTAGATGCTGTTATCCTCACACACAATATCGACTCCGCATTCATTAATCATCTTGAGCAGAAGAACGAGGGTGTCAAGTTCTTAAGCATCGACTCCGACCTTACGGAGACCTTCAAGGAGGAGCAGACCGAGGACGAGGCTAAGGCTCTCAAGGAGAGGGAGGACAAGCTCTCGGAGGTATTTAAGAAGGCACTAGGTAACGACAAGCTCGCCGTTAAGCTCGAGAAGTTAAAGAATGAGTCGATAGCTTCCATGATTACGGTATCCGAGGACTCCAAGCGTATGCAGGATATGATGAAGATGTACGGCATGTACGGAATGGACCCATCAATGTTCGGACAGGAGGGACAGACCCTCGTGCTCAATGCAAAGCACCCACTTGTTCAGTTTGTTGAGGCTAACCCTGACGGGGAGAACACGGCACTCTTCTGCGAGCAGCTCTATGACCTTGCGGAGCTCGCACATGCACCGCTTAAGCCTGAGCGCATGAGTGCATTTATCGAGAGAAGCAACAAGCTAATGGAGATTATTGCAAAATAAATTCTATATAAATATGTGTCATTGCATGTATTGACACAGAAAAAAAGATGTACTATCATCTAGTTGGTTGATAGTACATCTTTTTTGCGTAAAGGATAAAACAGCTATGAAGAAAAAAGAAAATTTTAATGCAGGTAATTTTAAGGCGGACAGAATAGGTTCGTATTTTAAGGCGGAGTGGGGAGTGCTCGCCGCCGTGACGATATCGGGACTTATTTACAATCTCGGACTTTTGGCGGGGCCGTGGTTTGAGGGGCTTATGACGGGCTGCCTTGTGGATATCCTTGGGGGCAGGAAGGGCTTTTACGACATGCTCACCCTTGTGCTCGCCTATGTTATTGCGACGGGAATAGTGCAGGCATCAAGGTATATCAAGCGTTTCTATGTGAGACGTTTTGCCAACAATGTCAACAGAAGAATGAAGCAGGTTCTGTACGGAAGCCTTGTGAGAAAGAGCAGGCAGGAGATAAATGAGGAGGGTGTCGGAAACGTGATGACCAAGGCAATCCTCGATGTCGATGACTGCGCCGAGGGAATGAGAAAGTTCACGACTGAGGTTTTTGACACGGGAGTTGCACTCTTGGCTTACATGGGAATGCTTCTGTGGTACGACTGGCGGCTCGCAATCATAAGCCTTCTCTTCCCGCCGGTTTCGTATGTGGCAGCCGAGAAGATGAAGGTTGTGGTCCAGCGCACGGGTGTGGCATACAAGAAGCAGTCCGGAGTGCTCAGCGATGCCACGCTTGACAGGGCATCTAACGCCATAACCTACCGCGTGTTTGGCTGCGAGGAGGAGAGAAGAGAGGACTACGAGAATAAGCTGTCGGCGTATGAGAAGGCGGCAGTTAAGGCGAATATCTGGAACACGATGATGACACCGCTGTACAGGGTGATTTCCATGGTCGGAGTAATATTTATCATCTATTTCGGCGGAAAGAATGTACTCGGTGACGGCTGGAAACTCTGGGATATAGCGGCGTTCACTACCTTCCTCTCCTGCTTTACCAAGCTGTCGGTGAAATCGTCAAAGGCGGCGAAGCTTTTTAACGCCGTGCACAAGGCGCAGGTATCCTGGAAGAGAATTAAGCCGCTTATGAAGAGTGAGAGCACTGAGGCTGACAGGGAAGCTGATAACGGAACACGCATCAACAGGGTCGGGGAGCTCGAGGTAGATAATCTAGGCTTTGGCTATCCGAATGTGCCTGACAATGAGAAGATATTTGAGGGAATATCTTTTAAGGCAGAGAAGGGGCAGATAATAGGAGTAACGGGACCTGTGGCATGCGGAAAGTCCACACTCGGAAAGACATTTTTGTGCGAGTATCCGTATGACGGCAGCATAAGGGTTGACGGCAGGGAACTGGCACAGCTTGATGCAAAGGACCGCGCCGGTCTGGTTGGATATCTTGGACATGACACGGAGCTGTTTGCCGATACGATAAGGAACAATATTCTTCTCGGCGATAACAGCGATGTGGACGTGCTTTTGAGAGAGGTGTGCTTTGACGGTGAGGTTGCTGACATGGAGAATGGAGCCGACACGATGGTCGGAACGGGGGGTGTGAGACTGTCGGGAGGTCAGGCGCAGAGACTTGCACTTGCGAGAACCATCTGCCATAAGAAGCCGATTATGGTTCTGGACGATCCGTTCTCGGCGCTCGACAAGAACACGGAGAAGCAGGTCTATGACAATTTGAGGAGCAGATCCGGCGAGACAATAGTATTTCTCATATCCCACAGGCTGTACATGTTCCCTAACATGGACAAGGTTATATGGCTCGAGAAAGGCAGGGCAGAGATTGGCACACATGCCGAGCTTATGAGCAGGGTTCCTGAATATGCAAGGCTTTACAACGACCAGAAGGGAGGCAGCGCAGATGAAGCTTAACACTAATGAAAATAAGAATGAAAACAAGAAGAGCGGATATGTCGGCGGTATCATATTGCATACCGCGGCGGGCTATGGCTTCCTCTCTGCGGGCATAGTAATAGCCGTTGTCGGAGCTGTCGTGCTGGCACTTCTTCCGCCGCTTATACTCGGAGACATAGTCGACATGCTCACAACAGGAAAAAATCTTCCGCTCCACATGGTTATTCTGTATTTTGCGATGCTCGCGCTCACGGGCATTATGGAGTCGGCGAGGGAGAGGCTTTTGACCGTGTTCGGTCAGAAGATAACACATGCCGTCAGAAGCAGGCTCATGGAGAAGCTTATTAAGCTTCCGGCAGATGAGCTCAACCACCAGGAGCCGGGCAATCTGGTGTCAAGATTTGTGGGCGATGTCGACACGGTTGAAAATCTGTTCACATCGGGAATCATAAGCATGTTTGCCGATGCGTGTAAGATTATAAGTATTCTCGTTGTCATCTGGGTAAAAAATATGGGACTTGCGATGGTGCTTCTTCTGCTGCTACCGGTGCTGTTCCTATTCACAAGGTATGTTCAGAAGAACATGCTCGCCTCACAGCTTGAGAACAGAAAGGCTGTCGGCAGGGCATCGGGACATGTGCCTGAGACGCTTCACAATATAAGGACTATACACTGCCTTATGAAGGAGCGTTATATGGAAGAAAAGTATGACGGATATATCGGTCAGAGCTATCGAGCAATGGAAAAGACCAACTTCTACGATGCGATATATTCCCCTGTCATACTGATACTCAATGCGGTTGTGGTGGCTGTAGTGATGCTTTTGTCCGCCTCGGGAAATACGAGCGTGCTTACGTTCTTTGGAATGTCGGCAGGTACTGCGGTTGCGGTAATCAACTATATATCTGAGATTTTTTCACCTGTTGAGAGTCTTGGAATGGAGATACAGACCATACAGTCGGCGCTCGCCGGTATCAAGAGAATAAATGAGTTCCTCGCACTGCCTGAGAAAAAGGAAACAGAAAGGGCATACAGTGCCGGTACGGACAGGAAAAATAACCTGCCTGTCGTTGAGCTCAAAGATGTCACCTTCGGTTATGACGAGCATGTGGTTCTCGACAACGTCAGCTTTGCGGTAAACAAGGGAGAGCAGGCGACACTCTCGGGAAGAACCGGTGCGGGAAAGAGCACGATATTCAAACTGCTTCTCGGCTTGTATGAGCCTCAGGGCGGAAGCGTGCTGATAAACGGTATTCCGTCGGTCAGCATAAGGAACGGCGAGAGGAGACATCTGTTCGGCTATGTGGAGCAGTCGTTCCATATGGTGCCCGGAACGGTAAAGGATCAGATAACGCTTTTTGATGAGTCGATATCAGATGATGAGGTAAGGGCAGCGGCAGCACTTACGGGACTTGATGAGACCATAATGAAGCTGGAGAACGGCTATGATACAATGTGTACGCCTGAGCTGTTCTCACAGGGGCAGTGGCAGCTTCTCTCGATTGCGAGGGCGGCAGCGGCGGAGCCGGAGCTTCTTCTGCTCGACGAGATAACGGCTAACCTTGATGCCGAGACTGAGAAAACAGTTCTTCAGGCGTTAAAGAGGGTGTCAAAGGACAGAACGGTGCTCTCAATCTCACACAGAACTATGGCGGAGACAGGGAGAATTATACCTATACAGTCTAATAAATAAATATAGCATATATGTGTTGACAGTTTATTTTGCGTGGGAGTAAAATTGTATATACAATGAACATGATAATAACTGAATACGGAGGCAGGCTATGAGAACAATACGGACAAAGATTATTATGGGTATTTTGTTGTGTTCACTTCTTACAGCTTCGGTAATAGGTGCACTTGCGATGGTCAATTCGTCACAGATGGCATCAAGGGATTCGAAGGAGAGAGCCAGAACCGAAGGCGAGCTTTATGCCGAGCGCATAAACAGTGTAATTTCACAGATTGAACAGTCGGTGGACACACTAAGCGATGCGGTGAGCAATGATTTTGACTACGAAGCGTTTGTAAAGAGCAAGGCATATGCGGATGTATAAACGCAGGAGATTACGGCCGAGGCTGTCAACTTTGCGTCCCACACGGATGGCGCGGTTGCGGCGTATGTCAGGTACAATCCTCAGTATTCCAATCCGACATCAGGTGTGTTCATGTCAAGAAACTCGACAAACGATGAGTTTACACTGCTTACGCCGACGGATTTTTCAATGTATGATGAGGACGACGATGCACATGTTGGCTGGTATTATCGACCTGTCAAGGCGGGACAGCCTTTGTGGATGGAGCCGTATCTTAATGAGAATATCAATGTGTACATGATATCCTATGTTGTGCCGCTGTATGCGTCCAACGGAACCTCAATAGGTGTTGTGGGAATGGATATCGATTTTTCCACGATAACGGATAATGTAGATGCCATATCCATTTACGACACGGGCTACGCATTTCTTACAAATGCTGACGGCGAACTTATGCATCATAAGTATATTTCGCAGTCGCAGAACATGGCAGAGTTTGACAGCTCATTATCCAATATAGTGAGCGTTTTAAATGACAGTTCAAGACAGGGCAATGGATATCTGTATACATATCAGAATGTGAGAAAGCAGCTTTTCTATTTTGACCTTGACAATGGAATGAAGCTTGTGCTGACGGCTCCTAATATGGAGATTTTTGCTGATGCCAACCGGCTTGTCGGGCTTATCTTAGGAGCACTTGCGCTGGCGCTTATTGTTTCTGCCGTGATAGGTATTGTGATAGGTAATATGATTTCAAAGCCTATAAGATATGTGACCGATATCATACAGCAGACATCAAGACTTGATTTCACTCCTACGCAGATGGGAAAGAAGCTTAGAAGGCAGAAGGACGAGATCGGTGTGATGGCGACCTCGGTACATGAGATGCGAAAAGTGCTCAGGGATATAATGGCGAGACTTGACAGAGCTAATTCTACGATTGTTGAGAATGTAACCAGACTTGATGATATTATGAAGGTCAACAGTGACCATGCGATGGATAATTCGGCAGCGACACAGCAGTTAGCTGCAGGCATGCAGGAGACGACAGACAATACCGAGAATATCTCAAAAAATATCGAAGAGGTAAAGAAGAGCTCTGCCACAGTATACAGACTTGCGGTTGACGGTGAAAAGAATTCGCAGCTTATACAGGAACGTGCTGTCGCCATGGAGGAGACAAGCGCAGCTTCAAGCAGCAAGGTTGATGAGGTATATTCTAAGATTAAGGACAGAACGAATGAGGCGATTGAGCAGTCTAAGGCTGTCGGACGTATAAATGAGCTGACAAAGGATATCAAGGACATCTCCTCACAGACGAATCTTCTTGCATTAAACGCAAGTATAGAGGCGGCAAGAGCAGGCGATGCGGGCAGAGGATTTGCGGTTGTAGCATCGGAGATAGGAACACTGGCATCACAGACGCTTCATAGTGTGGACAACATTAATGAAATTGTCGGAGAGGTCAATCTCGCCGTGAACAATCTGACGGAATGTATATCTACCATAATGGATTTTATGGAAAATACCGTTGTCGGAGATTATGAGAACTTTAAAAAGGCTGGTGCTGAGTACAGGCAGGATGCCGGAGAGTTTAAGACGGTTATGAGTCAGACTAAGGAAGCCATGCAGGAACTTGAGACACTTATAGAACAGATATCGTGTGCTGCATCAGGCATCAACAGCATGATGGCACAGTCGTCGGCGGGAATTAATGATATCGCCGAGAAGTCGGGCAAGACGCAGGAGATTACTGCGGAGGGCTACGAAAGACTCAAGGAGTGCAGGCAGTCCATTGAGGAGCTCAAGAAAATTGTGGAGCAGTTTCATCTGGAATAATTAAAAAGCTGTAATGAATGTGCATGGTGGAAGGATAAAACCGCTATGTGCAGACATTACAGCTTTTATTTTGCATAAACCGGACAGAAGATTATGGATATTTTCGGATGTCTAGCGCACACCGGTGGAGCCGAAACCGCCCTCACCGCGCACTGTGCCTGACAGTTCATCTGTCTCGGAAAAATCAGCGGTGAGGAATGGTGTGATGACAAGCTGCACTATTCGCTCACCCGGTTCAATAGAGGCGGGCTTGGAGGAGTGGTTATGCATAGCTACCATGAATTCGCCGCGGTAGTCAGGGTCTACAACGCCGACCTTGTTGGCAGGTGCAAGCCCGCGCTTGGAGGCAATTCCGCTTCTCGGGTATATAAGTCCTGCATAGCCTTCCGGTATCTCCATTGCAAGACCTGTACCTATCATAACAGTTTCATGTGGGGCAATGATAACAGGGCTGTCTATGCAGGCATATAAGTCAGCTCCGGCAGCGTATTCCGTGCCGCGGGTTGGCATGATTGCATTGGGTTTAAGTTTTTTTACTTTAATTTGAATGTTGTTCATAAAATCCTCGGTTCCTTATATAATATGGTGTGAGTGCCAAAAACACTTTTGGTACCTACACTATATTATAATTGAGAAAGTGAAAAAGGAAAAGAAAAAACAAAAAAATTTAAAATTTTCAAAAAAGTGCTTGCAATTTCAAAAAGCATGTGGTAATATACATTTTGTTGTGACACACAAGAGTTACAGCGGCAAATACATAGCATGCAGTCGTGGCGGAATTGGCATACGCGCTAGACTAAGGATCTAGTCCATATTGCTTGGGTGCGGGTTCAAGTCCCGCCGACTGCATTGAATTGAGACCTTGAGGATTTTCTCAAGGTCTTTTGCGTGTTAAAGGATGTTTAACACAATGAAACAGGCGCAGCCTGCATAAGCGCGCCTGTTTAGATTTGTTATTGTTCAGTCCAGAGGACAATATGCCCGTCTGCGAGTGTTCTCTTCATGTCGATTATTCTCTGGTTTTCCGAGCCACGAAACTGCAAATTCAGATTTTTTTTCTCCTCGATAAAAGGACCGTCGACCATTACATCAATGTAGGAGAGTATTTCGCGTGTGTGTGGCAGAGTGTCGGTCATCTTTCCAATAATGTCGGTATCAAAAAGATATCCGGTGTACAGCCAGATATCTTTGTCGGGATAGTGCTCCTTAATCTTCCTCATTGTGTTAAGAACCTCACCCTGATTTGCGGGAGCCATCGGTTCACCTCCAAGAAAAGTAATTCCCCTTATATAGGCAGGCTTTAAAAGCTCAAGAACATAATCTATTGTCTCACGGGTGTAGGGCTTTCCGTAGGTGAAATCCCACGTCATCTCGTTGAAACAGCCTTTGCAGTGGTGCGGACATCCGCTCACAAAGAGGGAAATCCTGACACCGGGACCGTTTGCAATATCCACATTTTTGATTTCTGCGTAATTCATAAATTCACTCCCTTAAAAACCGAGAACGTTTTTGCGGCTGTAGTGTGAAGCCTCGTCGTCGGTGAGTCTGTGAACCCACGGGGCGCGCTCGCCCTTTGAGCCCTCCCCCGTGCTATTGTACTCAGCCCAGTAAGCCGTCTCGTGTGTGTTCTGCTTGTTCCAGTCGTGGAAGCCTTCATGTCTTATGTGTGCGTCCATCTCACAGTTTAAAAATACGGCTTTTGCGTAGTCGCGCCATGGACGGCCGAGGTACACTGAGTCGGGAGGACAGTTGCTTGTGAAATGGCAGCGCTCGAACACATAGCCGTATTCCTGTCCTTCAGGTGTTGATGGAGCCGTGACATAGCCGTTAATCTCCTCACCGCGGTTGTTGGAGAAGATTTCGCAGTTCTCGAAGTAAGCTGTTGCGCTTCCGAATATGAAATCTACATCGCCGCGGATAAAGCAGTCTTTGTAGTACTGCCTTCCGTTAATTCTCGGGGCAAACTGCTTAGGTCCAACAAAGCCGCCCGGTTTTAATTCGGTAGGAGGCAGAGGCCCCGTAAATATTGTGTCCTGACAGCCGAGGAAGCAGCAGTTGATATATTTTATCATGTCACCTTCGGAGTAGATTGCGAGAGCCTGTCCTACATCGCGCCCGTCACCCGAGGCGTTCTCGAAGGTGATGTTCTCGGCGGTAAAGTCGTTTGCATCGATAAAGACGCTGTAGCTTCTGAAAGTTCCGCGCTTGGTTCCGTCCTCCATCAGCATGAGTGCGTACAGACTGTGTGTTATAAAAGTGGTGTCAGGATCCTCGCCGGCAAGCGTGACATGCGGACGTATTATCTCAAGTCTTTCGTAGTATTCGCCCGGTGCAAGTTCAATTCTGACAGGTATATTGTCGTTGACGGACTCAACGGAATCAAGGGCGTCATTGATGGTTGTGAAATCACCCTTTCCCGAAGGGTCGACTTTGATTGTGATAGTATCCATAATAATTATGCCTCGTAACAGTTCTCTTATTTTTATTGACTAATCGATTTAATTATATTACATTTATTGTATATGTTCAAGCGTGAAACAACAAGGAACAGGAGGATGCTTGAAGTTTATAACTTCAAAAAGAAAGGATAAATATGGATACAGTGAAACGTGCCACGGGCTGTGATATAACGGCAAGGCAGTTGGAAAAGGGTAAGAAGGAATATGATGTAAGGGATTATGGTGCGGCACCTGATGAGCCGCCCGCCGCGAATACCGCGGCTATCAACAGGGCGATAGAGGATGCGGCGCGAAGCGGGGGAACGGTTGTTTTTTCAGAGGGTGAATATAGGACATATACTATAAGACTTAAAAGCAATGTAAATCTTTGCATTGAGAAGGGAGCCGTGATAAGGGCTGCCAGAAGCGAGATACACACTGCCTATGAGAACTGCGAGGGTGAGGGAGGCTGCTATGATGAGCCGGAGGTAAGACCATATGCCGGACTTCAGGATCACGGGCATACATATTTTGCGAACAGTCTCATATATGGTGAGGATTTATCAAACGTGATGATATGCGGTGAGGGACTCATCGACGGCAGTTACAAGGACGAGTATGGCTACACAAGGTATGCACTTTTAGGCGGAGACCCTGCCAATCCAAGCTATCGCAATGAAAAGGGACATGACGGTGCATGGTACGGCAACAAGGGAATTGCGCTTGTCAACTGTAAGAATGTTGTTTTGAAGGACTTCTCGATAGTTGATGCGGGACATTTTGCCATAATCTGTGAGGGTGTTGAGAACATGCTCGTCGATGGTATACTTGTTGATACTATAAGAGATGCGTTCGACGTCGACTGCTGCCGTGATGTGACAGTGGTACACTCGAGGTTTAATTCACTTACGGATGACGCACTTGTTATGAAGGCATCCTATGGTGCGGGAAAATTTATGCCATTGTATAATGTATACATAGAGGATTGCGATGTCACGGGCTACGATGCGGGAAGCGTGTACGAGGGCAAGTATACCTGTGACAAGGTGGTGGCTACGGACAGGTGTGGTCCTACGGCGAGAGTGAAGCTTGGAACGGAGTCGACCTGCGGGTATGAGCTGGTGACAGTGAAGAATGTACGTTTTAAGCGCTCGAGAGGCTTTGCGCTCGAGGCGGTCGATACATCGGATCTGACAGATATCGTGTTTACTGACTGTACGATGGAGAACGTGAGCAGTTCGCCTATCTATATAAGGATTGGCGACAGGGGAAGATATCCTGTCACGGGAAACAGTGATAAGGAACTGGTTAGGGCTGAGGACAATGTGCGCCTTGACAATCCCGAGTGGGTTCTTCCGAATAAGGAGGGATATCAGCGCTATCCTGCTGCAAGATATGTTCCGTCGTACAATTATACTAAGAAGGTGACTGTCGACGGACACTCGTATTTTAATATTGTAGATGAGGAAAATCCGACGAAGCTGAATCCTGCCAATTACTATGAGCAGGACGGAAAATATTACCCATATACATATAATAAGCAGAGCAAAGGTTATGAGCCTGATTTTTCAAGCGAGATAAAGGAGAATGAGCGCTGCCTCTATGCAAATGCTGTCGGAAATAAGAATATAGCTTCAATAAGAAATATAGAGATAAGCAATGTGAAGGTCAAGGACGCAGACCCGAGATATCCTATCATAATAATGGGTGTTGACAGCAGCCATGTGGAGAATGTCAGCATCAGAAATATCGAGGTGGAATACCGCGGAGGGCTTTTAATGGAGCATGCGGTTGAGCAGAGACAACTCAACACGAGCTGGGAGTACTCACAGCTTGGCTCTAAGCCGTCAACACAGCTTCTGCCATGGCTTGTGAACACCTTCTTTTTAAAGAACGAGGGACTGCTCCCGAGAATGAGCTGGGACGCAGACAGGGAGAGGTTCATTCCGTCACCGTACAATGTGCCTGAGCTTGCGGGAGTGTATCCTGAGCCTAGCAACTGGGGAATACTTCCTGCGTATGGTCTATATGCGCGCCATGTAGACGGGCTTGAGCTTGAGAACATCAAGCTTGGCTATATCGTTGAGGACGGGAGACCGGCGGTTGTGTTCGACGATGTGCATGATGGCATGCTGAAAGACTGCGAGCTTATGGCGCAGGAGGATTCAGCACATATCGTGCTTGTCGAGAATAATTACAAGAGACCTACCAATTTTGAGTATGTGCCGGACTATCCGTATCATTCCACGGACAACTCGGTCACAATCATTCCGGGACAGGACAGGGAGAATTACCGCGTCGAGAAGGTGCTCGTGGATGCGCCTGCGCCGGGAACTCCAAGAGACGGGCTTTATACATATCCTACGGCGGCCGTGATGGACGGTACGGACAAGAGTTTTACCTATGAGGTACCAACGGAGGATTACGAGCTTCCCGAGACGGTTCACAGACCGTACTTTGTGCCTGTGGAGGATATCCATGTTGTGGTGGGAAAGCTGGTGTGCTTCGATGTCATGGTCAGAAACCCGCTCACTGACGGGGTGGATACAGATGCAGAGCAGTTTATGTGGGATATGAAGGCGGACAACGAGTATGTGGTCGAGTGTGAGTCGGGAACGATACTCATGCAGGCTGAGGGACTCCCTTACGGTGCGGATTTTGACACACTGAGCGGCAATTTTATCTGGACACCTGAAAAGGAAGGGGAGTACAGCATAACCTTTACCGCTGACGACGGAGTTATTCCGATATCTATGTCGGTGAACATAATCGTTGAGAATGAATAAAATAAATGAGTGAGGAGTTTGAAAGTGAAATTTTCAAACTCCTTATTAGTGGCAGTACTGCAAGCAATGCCTGCAGTATACAGGGAGATAAATATGATTTTAGCATGCAACAATATATCAAAGTCCTTCGGTATAGATGAGATTATAAAGAATGCATCGTTTCACATTGAGGAGCGCGAGAAGGCGGCGATTGTCGGAATTAATGGTGCCGGAAAGACTACGCTTTTACGCATTATCATGGGTGAGTACCAGGCTGACAGCGGCGAGGTCATCATTGCCAAAGACAGGACAATCGGGTATCTGGCACAGCATCAGAACCTGACCGGGGAAAACACCATCTACGATGAGCTCATGAGTGTGAAGAAGGACATTATTGAGCTCGAACAGAAAATCAGGAGACTTGAGCTTGAGATGCACAGCAGGGAGGGCGCGGAGCTTGAGGCGGTCATGGAGAACTACGCTAAGAGCACGCACCAGTTCGAGCTTCAGAACGGCTACGCCTACAAGAGCGAGGTCGTCGGTGTGCTTAAAGGTCTTGGCTTTGATGAGAGCGATTTTGACAAGAAGATGAGCACACTCTCGGGCGGACAAAAGACGAGAGTTGCGCTCGGACGCCTCCTTCTGTCAAAGCCCGATATAATAATGCTCGATGAGCCGACGAACCATCTTGACATGAACTCGATAGCATGGCTTGAAAATTACCTTGTAAATTACGACGGAAGTGTGATTATAGTTGCACATGATCGTTATTTTCTTGACAAGGTTGTGACGAAGGTGATAGAGGTCGAGCGAGGTGTCGTGAGCGTGTTTTCAGGCAATTACTCAGACTATGCTGCAAAGAAAAAGCAGCTCATGGACGCCAAACTCAAGGAGTACTATAACCAGCAGCGCGACATAAAGCATCAGGAGGAGGTTATAGCAAAGCTTAAATCCTTCAACCGCGAGAAGTCAATAAAGCGCGCTGAGAGCCGTGAGAAGATGCTTGACAAGATAGAGGTTATCGACAAACCGATAACAGAGCAGGAGACGATGCACTTTAAGCTGGAGTCGGCTAAGGAGAGCGGCAACGATGTGCTTAGCATTGAAGGACTTTCAAAGGCGTTTGGCGATAACAGATTGTTTTCGGACGTGAACTTTGAGATTAAGAAGGGTGAGAAAGTGGCGCTCATCGGTAACAACGGTACGGGAAAGACTACGATACTTAAGATTATCAACCATATAATAGATGCCGATGCCGGAAAGGTGCGCCTCGGAGCCAATGTCGAGATAGGCTATTATGATCAGGAACACAATGTCCTTCACATGGATAAGACGGCATTTGACGAGATTGGTGATGCATACCCCGACATGACGAACACGCAGATAAGAAACATGCTCGCCTGTTTTCTGTTCACGGGTGATGACGTATTCAAAAAGATAAGTGATTTGAGTGGTGGAGAGAGGGGAAGAGTTTCACTTGCAAAGCTGATGCTCTCCAACGCTAATTTCCTTATACTCGATGAGCCTACGAACCATCTTGATATCATGTCAAAGGAGATACTTGAGTCGGCACTCAACCGCTACACCGGGACAGTACTGTATGTGTCACATGACAGATATTTTATAAATAAGACGGCAACAAGGATAATTGAGCTGTCAGCCAATACGGTAACGAATTATATTGGCAATTATGACTATTATCTTGAGAAGAGAGATATTCTTGCACCTAAGGAGAATAAAGCGGTTAGCGAGGAAAAGAGCACAGCGGTCAAGGATGACTGGAAGGCGCAGAAGGAGGAGCAGGCGAGGTTAAGAAAAAGACAGAATGACATTTCAAAACTTGAAAAGAGTATTGAAAAACTTGAAACGGAAAATTCTGAGCTTGACGAGCAGCTTGCACTTCCGGACGTATACACAGATCTGCCAAAGCTTATGAAACTGAATGAGAGAAAGCAGGAGATAGAAAAACAGTTAGAGAAGCTTTATGAGGACTGGGAGAAACTTTCGGAATAGGTGTTATGGTAATAATTTAAAATTAATTTGACTTTTTTTTAACAAGCGAATATAATATAATTATTCAAAATTTAGTTTTCGTAAATATGATTTTGAATAGTAAATGTATTATATGAGGTGTTCTAATGAACGAAAGAGAGATTTCTACCGCCGTTATAAGGCGGCTCCCTCGATATTATAGATATTTGGAGGAACTTATTGACAGTGGAGTTGAGCGCATATCCTCTAATGAGCTTAGTGAGAGGATGAAGGTTACGGCTTCACAGATTCGTCAGGATCTTAACAATTTCGGCGGCTTTGGGCAGCAGGGCTACGGCTATAATGTGAAGTATCTTCACTCGGAGATTGCTAAAATTCTCGGTATAGACAAGAAACATAACATGATTATCATAGGAGCAGGTAATCTTGGTCAGGCAATAGCGAATTATTCAGCGTTTGAGAAGAGGGGATTTGTCGTAAAGGGAATTTTCGATATCAATCCTAAACTTGTAGGAATGACGGTTCGAGGCATAGAGGTTATGAACCTTGAGGATATGCCGGAATTTGTTAAGAGGGAGAATATTGACATTGCTGCTCTCACAATTCCCAAGACAAGCGCGGCGGATGTCGCAGCGGATGTTGCGGCAGCAGGAGTTAAGGCTATATGGAACTTCGCGCACACGGATTTGGCTTTAAGTGATGACGTTGTTGTCGAGAATGTGCATCTGTCAGAAAGCCTTATGCAGTTGTCTTACCGTCTGGCACGCAAGGAAAAATAAATTCACGATGATTACGAGAGAATATAACAGACTGTGCAGTTATGCATGGTCTGTTTTTCATTGCAAAGGCTTATATATTTGTGGTAATATGTTCTAAAATATGTATTTTTTGAGCTCTTCGCTGATTAACGGCGATGGGACTCAGAAATGGGGATTAATATGAGCAGATTTGATAAAATAGAACAAAAAAAGGAACAGATGAGCACGGAGGAGATACGCATCTGGGAACTTTTGAAAAAGAAGAATATTCCGATAGCCAGCCTTGATGAGAGGTGGCTTAAACTTTTTCCTGAGAGTGAAAAGACACCGACCATAAAGAGACTTGAAAAGGAACTGATGGAGCTTTTAAAAAGACAGGGTAAGGCTAACACTGATTTGAAGGACATAAGGGTGGTGAGGGATAAGCTCACACAGAGCGTGCTTGATACCGCTGAGGATACCACCATACCGATGAACAAGCGCCTTAAAAAGCAGGCGACGAGCCAGAGACTTATAGTGGAAGCGAGGGAGAAACAGGAAAATCTTGAGAAAGAGATAGATGAGCTTCCCGAGCGCATAAAGGAGGCGAACAGCGCGCTGATTTTTGAGAGCGTGCGCGTCTGCTATCAGAGAATAAATAAGAACAAGCAGGACATACAGCTACTTGAGCAGTGGATAGAGGAGACGAGGGCGAAGCTCAAGGAGCGGGTCGTCATAAAACAGGATAAAGAGATAACGAATGAGGAGATATATACATACCTGCACGGAATGTTAGGCGCGGGAGTTATGGAGGCATTCGATGAGAAGGGCAATTAGCGGAAAACTTGCAAAGAAGATTGACGCTTTTTCAATAGAGAGCGGCATGCCGTCGCTTGTACTTATGGAGAGAGCGGCACTAAAGGTGGCAGAGCACGCTGCAAGGCTGTTAGAGGCCGAGGGAGGCGGACGTATACTTTTTGTCTGTTCGGCGGGAAATAATGGAGCTGACGGGATTGCAACGGCGCGCATCCTCACAATGGAGGGATATGCATGCAGCATACTTTTTACGGAAAAGCCCGAGCACACTACGGCTGAATTTACAGCGCAGCTTAAGCTTGCACGGCTTCTTGATATTCCCATGTTTTTTTATGGTGAGGACATACAACATAATTTTTTTGATGAATATACTATAATCGTGGATGCCATGTTTGGAATAGGGCTTTCGCGCGCCGTGGAGGGAAGATATGCAACGATTATAGATTATATGAATGAAGCAGGAAAAAAGCTGTTGAGTGTGGACATTCCTTCCGGGGTAAATTCCGCAAACGGACAGATAATGGACGTGGCTGTGAATGCCGATGTGACTGTCACTTTCGGCTATGCGAAGCTTGGACATATGCTCTATCCGGGAAAAAACTGTACGGGAGAGCTGTATGTCGAGGAGATAGGTTTTCTGCCATTTGATTTTGAAGCTTATGAGAGAGCGGAAAATGCCGGAGAAAGTGCGTTTTATTTTGCTGATGAGGATGATTTTAGAATATCGGTTCCTGTCAGGGAGAAAAGAAGCAACAAGGGAAATTACGGAAAGCCGCTCATAATTGCGGGATCTAAGGACATGACCGGAGCTGCATTCATGTCAGGACTTGCGGCGTACCGCACAGGGGCAGGTGTTGTTACGGTGCTCACACATGAGTCCGCAGACAAATATTTAAAGTCAGTGCTTCCGGAGGCAATCGTAAAGTGCTACGGGGATGAGCCGGAGGAGGCTGTCATGGAGGCGCTTGAAAGAGCAAGTGTTGTCGTTGTTGGACCGGGCATGGGTGTGAGCGGGCTCTCAAAGAGGGTAGTGGCTTGTGTGCTTTCAAATTCCAAGGTGCCGGTCATAGCAGATGCAGATGCACTCAATATTATATCGGAAGATACGAAGGGCTGGTTAGGAGAAGAAGGTACAGAAAGAAGGTCAGCTCCGCTTGTGGTGACACCTCATGTGGGAGAGATGGGCAGACTGTCAGGGCATACCATAAAGCAGCTTGCAGCCGATATACCATATTATGCACTTGAATTTGCAAACAGATATGGGGTATACTGTGTACTTAAGGATGCAGTGAGTGCAGTGGCATCACCGGATAATGAGCTGTTTATAACGACCTGCGGGAATCCCGGAATGGCTACGGCAGGGGCGGGCGATGTGCTGACAGGGATACTTGCGGCTGTGAATTCGTGGACGAAGGAAAGCTTTTTTGAGAGAATGTGTGTTGGCGTGCAGCTTCACGCCATGGCAGGCGACAGGGCGGCAGAGCTGCTTGGAGAGCACTCTGTTATGGCGCGCGATATCATAGACTGCATACCACAGATGCTGCAAAGATGAATTATGTCGCTTAGGCGATTTCTTAGAATTGTATAAGTTGCTGCAAGGCAGTGACGTAGGAGATAAGAATGGATTTAGATAGTTTTACGGGTGAATATAATCGGGCGTATGCGCTGGTTAATCTGGAGGCGATACGCAGGAATATTTTAAAGAGCAGGGAAATGCTTTCTGAAAATACAGGCATAATTGCGGTTATAAAGACCGATGCGTATGGGCACGGTGCAGTGCAGGTTGCTAAAGCGGTTAGCGATATTACGGCAGGTTTTGCCGTGGCTACCATAGAAGAGGCTGTGGAACTCCGGGAGGCAGGCATCGATACTCACATAATTGTGCTGGGATATATTTCTCCGAAGGAATATAGACTTGCCATTGAGCATGATATAATTTTGTCAATGTTTTCATATGAGCAGGCGTGCCTGCTGTCACAGCTTGCGGGGAGCATGGGAAAATGTGGAAGATGCCATATCAAGATTGATACGGGAATGAACAGGATAGGCCTTGCGGCAAAGCATGAGGAAGATATAGAGCCTACGGTCTGTGAGATTGAGAAGATAAAATCGCTTCCTAATCTTATATGTGACGGTATATTTATGCATTTTGCCACGGCTGACGAGGAGAATAAGACGAAGGCGAAGGCGCAGTACAACAATTTCTGCCGAGTTTTAGATGAGCTTGGGAAGAGAAATATAGAATTCACATACAGACATTGTTCGAATTCAGCGGCTATTATTGATATGCCGGAATGTACCTTTGAATGGGTACGCCAAGGCATTACGCTGTATGGACTTAAGCCTTCAGACGAGATGATACATAATATTGAACTGTATCCTGCGATGGAATTAAAGAGCCATGTGGTGCATATTAAGAACATACAGCAGGGGGATGAGGTAAGCTACGGGGGAATATATGTGGCTGACTCACCAAGGCGTATAGCAACCGTATCAATCGGATACGGGGACGGCTATCCAAGACAGCTTTCAAATAAGGGCTATGTTCTGATTAAGGGACAGAGGGCACCGATAGTCGGAAGGGTGTGCATGGATCAGCTTATGGTCGATATAACACATATTGAAGGAGTTAGGCTTGAGGACGAGGTGACACTGTTCGGGAAGGACGGTGATGCGGTGATTACCGTTGATGAGCTGTCAAAGCTGTGCGGGCGCTTTAACTATGAGTTCGTGTGCGACATAAATAAGAGGGTTAAGAGGATATATATTTAAAAAAGAAAATTTATTTGAATACACTTCCGCAAAAGATGGAAATACTTATCGTGTGTAAAAAACATTCCCGCAAGTTTTTTGGGGAATGAGCAATGACGGGACGGAGTGTATGATATGATAATTAGACGAGGGGATATATATTACGCGGATTTAAGACCGGTTATCGGCTCGGAGCAGGGCGGAATAAGACCTGTTCTCATAATACAGAATGATACAGGAAACAGACACAGCCCGACAGTGATATGTGCGGCGATAACAAGTCAGATGCATAAATCCAAGCTGCCGACACATGTCGAGATAGATTCATCAAGATATGATATTATAAAGGATTCGGTTATTTTACTTGAACAGCTTAGGACAATCGATAAAAAGAGACTTAAAGACAAGGTCTGCCATCTTGACAGTGAGATAATAAGGAAGGTTAACCATGCACTTTTGGTAAGTCTTGAGTTGGATACATAGAGTCAAACAGGAAAAAAGTCAAAAAAGAACAAAATAGAATGAAAAAATAGTTGAAATATGTTTTAAGATATATTAAAATGAACAGAAGATTGATTATTCCAAGGAGGTATACCTATATATGGTAACAGCAGGCGATTTTAGAAACGGCATGACAATACAGATGGACGGTTCAATATGGCAGGTAATCGAGTTCCAGCACGTTAAGCCGGGCAAGGGCTCACCATTCGTTAGAACAAAGCTTAAGAATATTATAAATGGTGGTGTTGTCGAGAACTCATACAACCCAACTGCTAAATTTGATTTAGCTCATATTGATAAGTCTGAGTATCAGTATCTTTATGCTGATGATGATTTCTATCACTTCATGAATACAGAGAACTATGAGCAGATTCAGCTTACCAAGGAGACAGTAGGCGACTCACTCAAGTTCGTTAAGGAGAACGAAATGGTTAAGCTTCTCTCTCATAACGGAGATGTATTCGCTATCGAGCCACCTCTTTTCGTTGAGCTCGTGATCACAGAGTCTGAGCCGGGCGTTAAGGGCAACACAGCTACAGGTGCTACTAAGCCGGCTATCGTTGAGACAGGTGCTAAGGTTATGGTTCCTCTCTTCGTAGAGCAGGGTGAGAAGATTAAGATTGATACACGTACAGGTGAGTATCTTTCAAGAGCTTAATCTTTACTATTTGTCATGTGGCGGGAGATTTTCTCCCACCACATCACATGTGATACATCACATGTGATACATCACATGTGATACATCACATGCGAAGTATCGCATGCAATGTATTGCATGCGATATTTCACATATGAATTAATCGAAGTTCTATTTTTCATATACATTTTATCAGGTTTTGATATAGTTATTATATTTTCTTTTATTTCCCATATTTAGATTTAGTTTAAGATTGTTGCGGGATACAGTGTGTATTTTACTGGTTAAATCACTGTTGAATATTGTTTTTGGGGTCGGAATAACCTTTGAGCGCCTGTCAAAGTTTATTTATAGAAAGGAAAACAGAATATGAACTATCAGGAATTTTTAAACGCAGTGGTGGATTGCGTAAAGAAGATTGTCGGAAAGGAGGCAGAGGTTTTTATTCACCGCGTAACGAAGATTAACGGAGTTGTTTTAGATGGCATTGTGATAATGGCGAAGGGCAGCAATTTTTCTCCCACAATATACCTTAACGGCTATTACACGATGTATCTTTCGGGCTGTGAGCTCGAGGAGATAGCAGGCAAAATCTATAAGCTGTATGTGGCTAACAACGGCTCGGTGACGGTGCCGGAGGATTTTTTTACGAATTTTGAGCAGCTTCGTGACAAGATTGCGTTCAGGCTTGTAAGCTATGACAGAAACAGAGAACTTTTAGACAGAATACCGCACAGATGTTTCATGAATCTTGCAATAGTATATTTTGTAGTGATTGAGAATGTTGACTGTGGCAGGGGAATAATCACGGTCTATAACAATCATATGGAACATTGGGGTGTGGAGGAGGACATTCTCTATGAACTTGCAATGAAGAATACACCGAAGCTGTACCCGCCTGAGATAAAGCCTATGAATCAGGTTGTCTCTGATATGCTGTTAAAGGAGGGAAAGGATATAGATGTGGACACACTTATAGCACACTTGGACAGCATGAACGAGCAGTTTCCGATGTACGTCCTCACCAACATCTACAGGAGCTACGGGGCGTCGAGCATGCTGTATGAGGGGCTGCTTGAGAAGTTCACGGCGCATATAGAGTCTGACCTGTACATCGTTCCGAGCAGCGTACACGAGCTGATACTCATTCCGATTGACGGGGAGATAACCCGCTCGGGGCTCGACGATATGATAAGGTCAATCAATAAGACGGAGATTGCGAGGGAGGAGGTGCTGTCGGACTGCTCGTATATCTATACGAGGGAGAACGGTTTCGAATGGTAATTTTGCAATAAAAAAATGCACCTGGAGGGAATCGAACCCACGACAACCCGGCTCCGGAAACCGGTGCTCTATCCACTGAGCTACAAGTGCATGCAAAAAAACGCTAAATATTATTCTATAGCATAATTGTCTTTTTTGCAAGAGAAAATTTGAGCAAAGGTTTCCGGAGGCTGTGTCATGGGCAGGCCTGATGGGATGCAACATCGGACGCCCAATCGGTATTTGGCGGGATAAATGCATATTGATTTTTTTGATAAAAATTGATAAAATTATAAAATATATTAGTTTTGTATTGGGGAATACAGATTAATGGATACAGCCATCCGGGTTGAGCTTGGATGATAAATTTCATATTCGGAGGTTACTGTGTACAGAAGGTTTTTGATTTTATGTCTTTCATGCGTGCTGTGCTTTGTGAGCGGGTGTTCAGCAAAAAAAGAAGTCTCAGAGCAGATGACGGATGTAGTGGTGATACAGAATACAGTGGCAGAACTATCGGTTGCATGTGTTAACGAGACAGTTGCGGATAAGCTCGTTTCGTCATTTGTGGAAGATATGGACTATGACATCAAGAGTTTCGTGAGGCAGTTTTATGATTATCTTGCATCGGGTGAATATGATTTGGCGATGTATATGACAAATGACAGCACCAATCTTGACAGAGATAGTTTTATGCGGATAAGCAGTTATGTTGAGTCTGTTAAGTCACTCACCTGTTATATGATGGAAGGAATGGTGGAAGGAAGCTATATAGTGGTCGCCAAATGCGGAGTGCTCACCACACTTGGCGCGCAGGTTGTCACCATGCTCAATGCGTTTTATATATGCACGAACGAGAGCGGGACATACTATATATGTGGAAACGATGTCGGAGATGAAGTGAAGAGCTATAATTCAATCATGCTTTCGGGGCAGATGATAGATGATATTGAGGAGCAGGTCAGACTCGACAATGCGGCTGCTGTTTTGAACCAGGATAATCTCAGGGAAATAGAGGGAATAGTCATTTTTGACGAGGTGACAAGATTTTTATATGAGCAGCAGACGGCAGAATAATGCGGGGCAGGCTTTCTTATCGGCGCAGGATTTTGGTCCTGCGCTGATGTTATGTAAAAAGATATAACAGAAATGGAGATATTATGAGGCTTAACAAATATATCAGTGATTCGGGATACTGTTCAAGACGCGAGGCTGACAGGCTTATTGAGGCGGGAAAGGTTCGTGTGAACGGGACGACAGCCGAGATGGGCATGCAGGTAGGGGATGGCGACAGCGTGGAGGTAAACGGAAAGGGCATTAAGGCTCCGAACACCGTAAAAAAGGTTATATATGCATTTTATAAGCCGGAGGGCATAGTGACCACGATGGCTGACGAGCCGGATGGTCTTGCAGTATATCTAAAAAACAAAGGCATTGACAAAAGAGTATTTCCGGTTGGAAGGCTTGACAAGGACTCGTGTGGTCTCCTGCTTCTGACAAATGACGGCGAACTTATGAATAATATTCTCAAGACTTCCAATAATCATCAGAAGGAGTATGTTGTAAAGGTCAATAAGGACGTGACGGACGACTTCATAAAGAAGATGGGCGCGGGCGTTGAGATTACCGACGGCAACACAGGCAAAAAGGTGACTACCAGAAGATGCGTTGTCAAAAAGAATGGTAAGAGAACTTTCACAATAGTGCTGAGACAGGGGCTTAACCGGCAGATAAGACGAATGTGCGGAGCCTTCGGATATGAGGTGCTGTCATTGAAGCGGATAAGGATAATGAATGTGAATATAAACGGACTCAGGGAGGGCGAGATAAGACCGCTCACACCTGAGGAGAACGTTAAGCTTAGAAATCTTTGCGGAATGGGGGAGCAGGAGTGATGGATAAGACAGCCAGAATAAAGGAATTAATCGGGATACTAAACGAGGCGGGCAGGGCATACTACGCGGGTGACAAGGAGCTTATGACCAATTTTGAGTATGATGCGCTCTACGACGAGCTCACTGCTCTGGAGGCTGAGACAGGAATAATCATGTCCGACAGCCCGACGCAACATGTGGGCTATGAGACGGTGAGCGAGCTGCCTAAGGAGGAACACGCTGCGCCGATGCTGAGCCTTGACAAGACCAAGTCGGTCGATGCGCTTGCGGCTTTTGCAGGGGCACATAAGTGCCTGTTATCGTGGAAGCTTGACGGGCTCACCGTGGTGCTGACATACGAGCATGGCGTACTTGCAAAGGCGGTCACGAGAGGAAATGGCTATATCGGTGAGGTCATCACGGCAAACGCGAGAACTTTCAAGAACCTTCCGACAAAGATTTCCTATCAGGGAAGGCTGGTCATAAGAGGCGAGGCGATAATCACCTACTCCGATTTTGAACGCATCAATGCGCTCATTACTGAGGAGGGAGAAAAATATAAAAATCCGAGAAATCTATGCAGCGGCTCCGTAAGACAGCTAAACAGCGAGATTACGGCTAAAAGAAACGTAAGACTAAAGGTTTTTGCACTCATATCGGCAGTTGATCCTGAGACGAATGAGCCGGATGTCGATTTTGGCAATTCCAAGGAAGCACAGTTTAACTGGCTTAAAGCACAGGGCTTTGACACGGTGGATTTTCGTGTGGTCGATGAGAAAAACATGGCGGAGGCGGTTGAATACTTCGCACATGAGGTCGAGAAGAACGATTTTCCGTCTGACGGACTCGTGCTCACCTACGACGATATCGCTTATGGCGAGAGTCTCGGACGCACCGCAAAATTTCCGAGACATTCCATCGCGTTCAAGTGGAAGGACGAACTCGTTGACACGAAGCTTGTCGAGATAGAGTGGAGCGCCTCGAGAACTGGACTTATCAATCCTGTCGCCATATTTGAGCCTGTTGAGATTGAGGGAACTACTGTATCCAGGGCGAGTGTGCACAATGTCAGTATACTGAGGTCGCTCGGACTCGGGCTCGGGGACACGATTTCAGTCTATAAGGCAAATATGATAATTCCACAGATTGCAGGAGTGGTTAAGAAAGCGGAGGGCGAGGATAAGAAGGACGACGGAGAGGTTGTTATACCTGATACCTGCCCGGTGTGCGGAGGAAGGACGCAGTTGCGAAGCCAGAATGATGCTCTCAGTCTCTACTGCACGAACCCTGACTGTCAGGCAAAACAGGTAAAGAGCTTCGAGCTTCTCGTCTCGCGGGATGCGTTAAATATCGATGGAATATCGGAAGCAACCCTTGAAAAATTCATAGATGATGGTATGATAAAAACATACGCTGACATATATCACCTTGACCGCTACAGGGAGCGCATCTGCACGATGGAGGGCTTTGGAGAGAAGTCTTTCGACAATATGATGGCTTCCATTGAAAAGTCGAGAGATGCACAGATAAGCAGATTTATATATGCGCTCGGGATACCGGGTGTCGGGGTGGCGAATGCCAAGCTCATCTGCAGGCATTTTGACAGCAGCCTCGATGCGGTTATCACGGCTGACGAGGAGGAGCTTAAGCAGATTGACGGCATTGGCGCCGTCATCGCGGGCGACATCGTAAAGTATTTTTCCGATGAGAAAAAGCGCGAAAATGCACTCGGGCTTGCAAAGGAGCTTAGACTTATACCGGAGGAGAAGGCGGACATGAGCTCCGACATAGCCGGAAAAACCTTCGTCATAACAGGCTCGGTTGAACATTTTGCCAACAGAAATGAGGTCAAAGCCCTCATCGAAAGCCTTGGCGGAAAGGTAGCAGGCAGCGTAAGCTCCAAGACAGATTATCTTATAAATAATGACACAACCAGCAATTCCTCGAAAAATCAGAAAGCCAAGGAGCTTGGAGTTCCGATTATATCCGAGGAGGATTTCATAAATATGACAGGAAAGAGGAACGACTAATGCCGATTAGAATACAGAACGACCTGCCTGCAAGGGCAGTCCTTGAAGACGAAAATATATTTGTGATGGACGAAAACAGAGCACTCTCGCAGGACATAAGACCTCTCGAGGTGCTTATTCTCAATCTGATGCCGATAAAGCAGGACACTGAGCTCCAGCTTCTGAGAGCGCTCTCGAACACACCGCTTCAGATTAACATCACATTTTTGCAGCTTGAGTCCCACGTCTCAAAGAATACCTCGGCTTCCCATTTAAACCAGTTCTACCAGACTTTCAGCGAAATAAAGGACAGGAATTTCGATGGGCTCATAATAACAGGGGCTCCGGTTGAACAGATGGAATTTGAGGAGGTAACCTACTGGGACGAGCTTGTGAAAATTATGGACTGGTCAGACAGACATGTCACCTCAACTCTTCACATCTGCTGGGGAGCACAGGCGGGGCTCTACCATCACTACGGAATACACAAGGAGCTTCTTCCGAAGAAGGCGTTCGGTATCTTTGAGCACAAGGTATTAAACCGCAAAGTTCCTCTTGTACGCGGATTTGACGATTACTTTTATGCGCCTCACTCACGCCACACGACCGTATCCAAGTCCGATATCTTAGCCGATGCGAGACTTCAGATACTCGCCGAGTCCGACGAGGTGGGCGTATTCATAGTCCTCGCGGAGGGCGGCAAGCGTATTTTCGTCATGGGTCACCCAGAGTACGACCGCATCACGCTCGACACCGAGTACAAGCGCGACCTCGGCAAGGGTCTGCCTATCGACATGCCATACAACTATTACACGGACGGCGACGTGAACTCGAGACCGAGACTGTCGTGGAGAGCACACGCGAATAACCTGTATACCAACTGGATAAATTACTATGTTTATCAGGTGACACCGTATATTTTATAGTACGGATAGTGATTGAACCGACATCGCAGGAAACGGAGATAAGGAAATGAACCTTGATGAATTATTGAAAAAAAAGATATTATTTGAGCAGGAAAAGGGCAAAATTGACTCTGTTTCCTTATCTTCTTATGAGAAAGATTTCGAGCTGACTTATACACACAATTCAACGGCTATCGAGGGAAATACACTCACCTTGATGGAAACAAAGCTTGTGCTTGAAGACGGAATTTCCGTGGGTGGAAAAGAGTTAAGGGAAATCTATGAGATTGTTAATCACAAGAAGGCATATAAATATGTCAAGAAATGTATTGCACAGAAAAAGCAGCTTGACGAGGCGATAGTAAAAGATATTCATGCGATATTGATGGAAAATATAATGGTTGGCGGTATATATAGAAATCAGGAGGTGCGAATTAGCGGAGCCGGACATGTACCGCCGTCGGGAAATGATATGTATATTCAGATAAAGAACTTTTATTCTGATTTGGAATGGAAAAGGAAGGAATTAAATCCTATTGCGTATGCGGCGTGGACACATGCGGAGTTTGTACGGATTCACCATTTTATTGATGGAAACGGAAGAACCTCAAGATTAATTATGAATTATCAGCTTATGTCAGACGGATTTTTGCCGGTTTCCATTGCAAAAGAGAACAGACTTGATTATTATAACGCGCTGGAAAGTTTTGCGGTGGATAAGAATTTAGAGCCTTTTACCGAGCTGGTTGGTGATTTGGAAGACGGGCAGTTGGATTTGTATTTGGAATTGGCGGGAAAATAAGTATAGAATAGATATTTTATTCCAGATTTTAAAGGAGGTATGGCCTATGACAGCTTTGAGACAGAGTGCAATAATGGAGCTGGAAAAGATACCGGAAGATAAGCTAGCCTTCATAATTCAGATTATGCAAGGTGTAAATGGATTATATAATGATTCTAATAAAGAAAGGAAAGAGGCTTTTGCAAGACTGGAGCAGTTACGCAAAAAGGGAACTGTTACAGATGATGATGCAGAATTAGCTTCTTATAGGGAAGATAAGTATGGTAGGTAAAATTCTGATTGATACCAATGTATTACTTGACTATCTTCTTGAAAGAGAACCGTTCTTTGAGGACGCAAAGAAAGTAATTTTGTCATGCACCGAAGGAAATATAAAAGGTTGTATTGCAGCTCATTCCATTTCCAATATGTTCTTTATATTAAGGAAAGATTATACTGCAAAGGAACGAAGAGAAATATTATCAAACCTATGCACGATTTTTGACGTAGAAGGCATAGACAAAGCAAAATTATTATCTGGTCTTGCAAATGAAGAATTTTCTGATTTTGAGGA
>CAMEEX010000007.1 GCA_945915235.1 uncultured Clostridia bacterium
CCTATAGGCTGTGTTATCGTGTATGAAGGAAAGATAATAGCGAGAGGCTATAATAGAAGAAATATTGACAAGAGCACGCTCGCGCACGCGGAGATTGCTGCGATAAAGAAGGCGAGCAGGGTGATTGGCGACTGGCGGCTGGAGGGGTGCACCATGTATGTGACACTGGAGCCGTGCCAGATGTGCTCGGGAGCCATCGTGCAGGCGCGTATTCCCCGTGTGGTTATCGGAACGATGAATTCCAAGGCGGGCTGTGCGGGCTCGGTGATAAATCTTCTGCAGATGGACGGCTTCAATCACCGTGTCGATATCACGAAGGGGGTATTGATGGAGGAATGTAGGGACATGATGCAGGATTTTTTCAGGCGGCTTAGACAGGAGAAGGCGAAGGCAAAGCGCTCGGATGGCAGGGAATAAACGAAGGGAAATGAAGATGAAAAAGATTGTTTTGAGAGTATTGAGCTTTATAGGTGTGACACTGCTTATGCTGGTGATATGCCTTTACTGTGTGATGTGGGTAGTCACGAAGGGACCGTCGGTTCAGGCGAGAAACTTGTTTGTGCTGTCCGTGCGTGAGACAAGCATGGCAGGCTTTCTTGCGAATATGTACTGCTCCAAGGCACAGATTGCAGAGATTGAGGAAGGAAATCAGGTGAAATATCTTGATGAGGCGGTGGACACATCTCTTATAAAGATTGAGCGCGATGAGACAGGTGCGAAGAAGGACTTTACGGTCAACGATGAGGACAAGGAGGATGGAGTGGTATATGCCGATGGCATGGAATTCCACCCGGTAAAGGGCGCAACCTACTCGGGAACGATGATTGTGATAAATGACCCGTCGCGCGTTTTTGTGGGAACCTCAGCGGACAAGTACGATGGCTCGGCAGGACTCAGCGTGCCTGAGATATGTGAGCGGTACGGCGCTACGGCAGCCTCTAACGCGGGCGGCTTCGAGGATATCGGCGGAGTCGGCAACGGAGGAACACCGCTTGGAATAGTTATCTCGGAGGGAGAGTTAAAGTACGGCGATTTGAACACTACCTACGAGATTATCGGCTTTGATGAGAACGATATATTTATCATAGGAAATATGACGGGACAGCAGGCGTTAGACTCCGGTGTTAGAGATGCTGTTTCGTGGGGACCGCTTCTGATTGTGAACGGTGTTCCTGCGAACGTGACGGGAACAGGCGGTGGTGTAAATCCGAGAACTGCCATAGGACAGAGAGCGGACGGAGCTGTGCTGCTTCTGATAATTGACGGAAGGCAGACGCACAGCCTCGGTGCCACACTTAACGACCTCATTAACGTGTTCCTCGATTTTGATGCCGTGAATGCGGCTAATCTTGATGGGGGCGGCTCGACGGTATTTTACTATGGGGGAGAGATATATAATAAGATATCTTCCATATATGGCGCGAGGGGAATACCGACGGCTATTGTGATAAAGTAAGGAAAAGGGTGCAGGAATGGACAGAACAGATAATATTAAAGGAAATAAAAGTGCAGGCGTGCGTACCCCGGTCAGAAAGCGCAGAAACAAAAAGAAAAGCTCCTCGTTTAAGATTTTTCTCGGTGCATATGCAGGGCTGTGGCTTGTGCTCACAGTGATTTTGTGCGCTGTTCTCTGGAAGAACCTTGCGGGCTACCAGAGGGACTACGACGTGGCAAAAGCGGCAGGGGAACCTGAGCTTGCCATGCAGGAGAATATGTACTTGTTTACTGCTCAGAATATTGGGGCGCTCGTCGAGAGCGAGCAGCCTGAAATTCTGAGCAGATTTGAGACCATAGAGCAGTACAAGGATTTTTACACGGATTTCCTCGAGGGCAGAACGGTAGGATATGAGAAGGACGAGAAGCTGTACAATGATGCGCGTCCGGTATATGATGTCTATGCGTATGATGTGGCTGGCACGGGCTCAGAGGCGGGCGAGCTTCTCGCGATAGTGTCCTTCAAGGCGGCGGGGGAGAAGGACTCCTTCGGCTTTAATAAGTGGGAGATCAAGGACATTGCCATATCGGAGAACCTCTATGACTACCATGATGTGTATGTGAAGGTCATGGACGACATGGACGTATACATCAACGGTATAAAGGCTGACGAGAGAGAGTATATAACGGGCGGTGTGATAGACAATGCCATAGCGGCTAAGGCATACGAGCTGACCGGGGTCAGCTTTAACTACAAGGTGTACTATGCCGGTGAGATGGTCTCAGAGCCGCAGCTTCAGGTTATAGATGCAGCGGGCAATGATGTGACCGCAGACTATGTACAGGAGGACAATGACCTAAAAAGCTACGAGACGACGGCTTCGACTGACTTTATAGACAGCGTTCAGGACAGGGTGAAGAACTTCTGTGAGACCTATGTCTACCACATCTACCGCAAGGCGAGCGTGGACTCGGTTGCGTCCATGATGGAGGGAGGCTCCGAGGCGGCAAGGCTTCTTTACAATGCACAGTCCACGCTTGCGTGGGCGTGGGTGCCGGACACGGTCGAGATATTAGATGAGAACTATGACGAGTTCATGTACTATAATGAGAATTATTTTTCGTGCAGGAGTACAATAAATATCCGCAAGTCCGATGCGAATACGACAGAGGACGAGGAGTTCGTGTGTGAGTGGCTTTTTAAGAAGGTAAATGGGGAGTGGCTTGTGACGTATTTTATTCTGGGATGATTTTCGACAATGCTGTATATGTGAATGGAGATGACTATTATGATAAAATTCAATAATTCACCCGATAAAAAGAAAATCAATAAAAAAATAATACAGGACGGGCTCATGGCGGCTTTTCGCTGATTGAGCTGCTGGTTGTTATCGCGATTATGGTGGTGCTCGTGGGAGTGACGGTGCCTATGTTCGGCTCATATTTTCATAAGGCAAGGGTCGCTAAGGACTGGGCAAATCTCAGGTCATACTTTACCGAGATACAGGCAGATTTTATTTCAACGGGCGAGTATAACCCCAACGTTCCGACGACAGATTTGAATTATCCGGATAACTGGCATCAGACGGAAATTGTAACACTTGATGGGCAGAGGGTAAAGATGAAGGACGGGTATTTTGCTATTGCAAAAGATGCCACGGGGAATGGATATCAGATATCATACTATTGCAATAAATGTCTGACCGAGTGGGATAAGCACAGCAAGACCTGCATACTGGTAATAGGTGCTACGAACTAAATTTACCGTGTATAAGCATGTATACATGTATATATGCATAAAATGTTTGACATTTTCATAAAATACGGATATACTGTAAGCCTGTGGATTTGTGTTTAACACTTCCGCGCAGCCGGGGAGATAGCGGTGCCCTGTACCTGCAATCCGCTACAGCAGGGGTGATGTCTTTCCTAGGGAAGCCCACAGAGGGGCTGCCCGGTATAAGTGGCGTTGATATCTTGGTCTTACGCAATAGGAATCTGTGAACCATGTCAGGTCGGGAACGAAGCAGCATTAAGCAGAAGCTCTTATGTGACGTGAGGGTGCCGGGGTTGAGTCGGCTGTATCGGTAACGCTCTTTGTGCCTTCACGAAGAAAGACGCGCGGATTATAAAAATATATTGAAAATTGAAGTACCATGGTGCAAAAGATTGCCACCATGGTACTTTTTTGTGTTTATGCACTTTTGTGTCTGTGCCGTCCCCACACATGGTACAGCACTTCAATTCTGTTATAAATCCAGTAGCCTACAACACCCAGTTTCTCCACGATGCGTCCGCGGTCGCGGTGCATGTTGGTGAAGAGTTCATAAGGCACGGTAGGTCTTTTCTCTCCTGTCGGGTCCTTTATGGCGGCAATCAGATCGTCGTTGCAGCGAATATCGCATGGGAATTCCGTCCAGGAGGTGCCGATGACCTCCGGGCGGTGGGTGTCGGTGCCGGCGGTCTGAGGCTTGTCAAGGCGGAGTGCAAGTTCGCGTGCGGACTCGTTTGCCGAGTGCTTTGCGACGGAATTGTAGCTCTCGATAAAGTCGAATTTTTCGAGAAATTCCGGGTGAAGCTTTCCAAAGCGCGTGTTCATAAAAGCATAATAGCCCGTGTCGTATGGATGTGCCGGACCTAATATTCCGCCGATGGAGTGGACTATCTTTTCAAGGTGGGACACGGAAAGTCCGCGGATACCTATGAGACGTGCCTTCATAACGTCGGACCCTTTTATGACATTTGGCAGTATGATGATGATGTGGCCGCCGTTTCGGGTGTCATACTCTATGCCCTTTAACACTGTAAAATGTCCGATATCGCCGAGTCCGCCTTTGACGCGCTGCCAGTGGTCATAGCCCTTATATGAATTGTGGTCGGTCACGAGCATGCCGTCCACACCTTTGTTAATCAGTTCCGTTACATAGTTCACAATACCGACGCGGGCATCTATCGAGCCCTCGCTTGTGTGGCAGTGCATATCTATTTTCAAATTTTCTCCATTCCGAAGCGCATGAACGTTTCTATAATAAAAATAATCTTTAACAGTTCTTAGCCGTATACAGTATAGTCTTTCGTTCGGAAAATTACAATGTGATTTTGATGGAAAAAGCGGTTTATCGCAATACCAATGAAGGGAGGTGCGTGATGATGACAATTGCAGATGAAATGAAAAAAGAAGAAATAAAAAAGCCTATCCTGTCCGACCAGAATAGGCAGTGCTCGCTTTAGTTTATGTTATCAACCAGTCGGCGATATCTATTATCCGTATTCCCTCATACTGATAGCTGTCGTGACGTGTTCTTGCAATAAGGATTTTGGGGTAAGCATCACGAATGGCAAGCAGCGGTGATACTTCACGCTCAAAAGTTTTTTCTCCTGAAATATCATCGGATACTTGAATATATATCTTTTCATCACGCTTGATTGCAACAAAATCAATTTCCTTTTTATAGAGTGTACCAACATATATTTCATATCCACGACGCAGAAGTTCAATGGCTACAATATTTTCGTATATTCTGCCGTAATCCATATTTTTCGTGCCGAGTTTTGCATATCGAAATGAATGATCGCAAAGATAGTATTTCTCATTGGAAGAAAGATACTTTTTCCCCTGTATATCATATCTGCGGACTTTATAAAAAGCAAAAGCATTGCAAAGATACTGCATATATGAGCCGACGGTTTTGTGATTTATCTTATCTTTATTACTGTTAAATGTAGCAGCAAGACTTCTTGCGGAAGTGAGATTAGATATATTATCCATAAGGAAATCTGATATCCTGTCCATAAGAGTAACATTTCGTATGTGGTATTTGGTTCGTATATCCCTTACGATAAGAGTATGGTAAACCTCGTCGATATAGTTGTATTTTGCTTCAATATCTTTATATAAATATGATCCTGACATGCCGCCTTCGAGAACGTACTTGTCGAAGGCATCATAGTTGTTATCATATTTAAAGTATTGCTGAAATTCCGAAAACGAAAAAGGGTAAACTTTTATTTCAAATGTTCTTCCCGTAAAAAGTGTCGCGAGGTCAGAGCTTAACAAAAAAGCATTTGAACCGGTAATGTATATATCATACTTTTCTGATGCATGAAGTCCGTTAATGGCTTTTTCAAAGTTATTGCACATCTGGATCTCATCTATCATAACCACATTTTCACAACCTATTTTATAATTATTGTTGATGTAGTCATATAACGGCTTATATTCGGTCAGCTCTTCATATTCCGGCATGTTAAAGTTGATGTGTATAATGTTAATATCAGGGTCATTCAGCAAAAGATGTGCCTTCAACGCTTCAAGCAGCTTTGATTTGCCTGAACGCCGAACTCCTGTGATAACCTTGATATCTGGTGTTCCCACAACACTTAATATTTTATCGAGATAGTTCATGCGATTTATAAGTTTCATATCATATCACCGTCCCTAAAAGCATTATAGCACATCTATTTCCCAAAATCAATATATTTACGAATTTGGGAAATAGAATAAAAACTTTATTTGACTCCAACATCATTTATGATGGAAAATGCTCACATGGCTTTCTGTACAACACATTTTGAATATGGTATATTGATATCAGCAGCAGTTATGCTCGTATATAATGCAAAATATTGTCTGGGATACAAGGAGGAAGGTATGATTTTTGGAGTGGATTATTACCCGGAGCATTGGGACAGGAGCGAGTGGGAGCATCAGGCTGACCTTATGAAGGAGGGCGGCTTCAACACGGTGAGAATGGGGGAATTTGACTGGAAGCTGTTCGAGAAGGAGGAGGGAGAGTTCGATTTCTCGATTCTCGACGATGCCATAGAGGTGCTCGCAGAGCGCGGCGTGAAGGTCATTCTCGGAACGCCGACGGCGGCACCGCCTAAGTGGCTTGCCGACAGGTACGATGTGCTTCAGCGCGACAGGTACGGAAGGGTGCGAGCGTGGGGCTCGAGGCGTGAGTGCTGTGCCAACAGCAGGGACTATATAGAGAAGTCCAAGATAATTGTAAAAAAGATGGTAAAGCATTTTGCCGGGAACAAGAATGTAATCGGCTGGCAGATAGACAATGAGTTCGGCTGTCATGCGAGCACAAGATGTTACTGCGAGAACTGCCGCAGGGCGTTTGGGAAGTGGCTCAAAAAGCGCTATGAGGACATTGAGGCGCTTAACAGGACTTGGGGGAATGTGTTCTGGAGCCTGGACTATGACTCCTTCGACGATGTGATTCTGCCTGCCTACAATTCCTGCGAGGGTGAGAATTATCCTAATTTTGCACACAATCCGAGCCTTGACCTCGAATACAGAAGATTTGCGTCGGACTCCTGGGTAAAATACCAGCAGATGCAGATTGACATAATAAGAAAGTACAGTGACCTGCCGATTACCCATAATTTTATGGGGCATTTCTCGGATATTGACTACTATAAGCTTGGAAAGAACCTCGATTATGTGGCGTGGGACAATTACCCTGACAATCAGTGGGGCGGCTCCGAGTACCAGTATGTGTCGATGGCGCATGAGAATATGCGAGGTATAAAAAATAAGAATTTTGTCGTCATGGAGGAGCAGGCAGGTCCGTGCGGCTGGGACGTGGTTGGCAGAACGCCGAAGCCGGGACAGTTAAGGCTGTGGACGTATCAGGCGGTTGCACACGGCTGTGAGGGCGTGGTGTATTTCCGTTTCAGGACGGCGCTTTTCGGAATGGAGCAGTACTGGTTCGGCGTGCTCGACCATGACGGGGTTCCGCGCAGACGTTTTTACGAGATTAAGCAGACGGGCGAGGAGTTAAAGAAACTCGAAAAATATATTGTGGGCGCAGAAAATTCCTATGAGGCACTTATCTACAAATCCTATGATGATGTGTGGTCGCACGAGATTAAGCGCCACAAGGCAGGCTTTGACTACAGAAATCTCCTGTATGCTTACTATAAGGCCAACTCGGACCTTAACGTGACGACGGCGGTTTCAGACAGCGATTTTGAAAAATACAAGGTTGTCTATATGCCTGCACACAATGTTGTGACGGACAAGGAGGTAAAGCGTATCCGCGAGTATGTGGAAAACGGCGGAACGCTTGTGCTGACCTACAGAAGCGGCACGAGGGACTACTACAACAACATGAGGACCGGCACGGTTCCGGGTGCTTTTGCCGAGCTTGCCGGGATTGAGGTGTCGGAGTTTGCTACACCTGACGGGGATATTGCGCTTGAAGGAGAGCTTTTTGGGACAGGCACCGCAAAATTCTGGTGCGACGTAATCGAGCCTGAGACTGCCAAGGTTTTAGCAGGCTACGCGGAGGACTACTACAAGGGAAAAGCCGCAATCACGGTAAATGAGTACGGCAAGGGCAGAGTATATTATGTGGGCTGTGATTTGGACGGGCAGACGCTTAAGCACTTTGTAAAATATGTCTCCGACGAATGTGGAATTGCGACGGTCGAGCTGCCTGCAGGCGTCGAGCTGGTAAAGCGCGCCGACTGTGCATTTTTGCTAAACCACAATGAAACCCCGTGCAAGGTGGACATTATGGGAACCAATCTCCTCACCGGAGAGACCTTCGACGGAAAACTGGAGGGATATGCGGCATATTGCCTAAAGGAAGCTAAGTAATTTAATTAGATACTCATAGCAGGCATATGGTAAAAAGCCGTGAGATTTTTTCTCGCAGATTATTGAATAAAGGAGTTTTTTATGATATATAATACTTATGAGAAAAAATCTCACGGAGGTAAAAAATGATATATGAATTTACTTTTGAAAACTATCGTTCGTACAGAAATGAAGCAACAATTGATTTCACAGCGAAGCCTATCAATGAATTTGAAAATTCATTGGTGAGAATTAATGATGAGGAGAGTCTTTTGCCGGTCTGTGCAATCTATGGACCAAATGGAGGGGGAAAGAGCAGCGTAATCATGGCTCTTAATGAGCTGCGTTTTATTGTGTTGCAGCCGTTATTACAGTTGGCTTTTATGAAAAAAAAGAATGAAGAATTGGGAGATACATCAATTAATCAGTTGAAGGAGAGCTTAACTGATAAAAATACTGTAGCTTCATATTATAAATTTGATGAAGAATGTAAGGATAAACCGACAAAGTATAATATCCTGTTTCAAGTAGATAAATATAAGTATCGTTATGAATTTGGAACAAAAAATGACAACATTATTGTTGAAAATCTTTACATGGAAAATAATAAAACTGTAGAAGCTGTGTTTGAGAGGGACGAAGAGGGCGTATATTTGTGTGAAGAGCTGGAGGGTATAGATATAGAGAATATAAATGAAAGCCTGCCGCTTCTATCATATATAGCAATGTTCAAAAACATACCGGTTATAGACAGGGCGATTAGTTTCTTTATGCAGATTAAGGTGTTAAATTATGATAAGCCTAATGTGGATAGAAGAATACTGGTAGACCGCATTGAAAATGATAAATCGAGAATATGTAATGTAATACAGTCCATGGGAATTGATATTTGTGATATAAATGTTGAATATAATGAAGATGGTTCGATTGATGAAATATATACAATACATGAACTGTCATCAGGTGAGAAAAGGATTCTGCGGCTTTCAGAGGAGTCGGGGGGAACCAAAAAAATTATAAGCATAATTCCTATTTTATTGAGCGGAATTGAAAAAAACTGCCTGTTTTTAATTGATGAATTAGATGCAAAGTTGCACCCGTTACTTCTTAGAAAAATAATAGAATTATTTACTAACCGGGAAACCAACAGCGGAACAGCCCAGTTACTATTTACATCACATGACCTTATTACGATGAGCAAAGATGTACTTAGGAGAGATGAAATATGGTTTTCCGCTATAAATGGTTATGATGAGTCTGTTTTGTATTCTCTTGTTGATTTTCGAAAGGAAAGTGGAAGTAAGCCTCGCAATGATGAAAATTATTCTAAGCAATATGTGGAAGGTCGTTACGGTGCAGATCCTTATTTCAGAAAATTGGTTAATTGGGAGGTAGCTGATTGAGTTTAAAACCCAAAAAAGTCAGTGAAATCAAGAAAATAGAAGAAAAAATGAAAGCTAAAGCCAGCAAAATGAATTCGTTGAGCAAATTACCGCCGTATACAATGATAGTAAGCGAAGGAATAAAAACAGAACCTATTTACATTAAAGGACTTGTAGATAAAATAAATGCACGTTATAAAAATATTTCTAAGGAACCTCATATAGTTGTATATGGAACAGGAAGAAATACGAATGGTTTGATCTATTTTGTCGATAAAATGATAGCTAACGGAAAATGGGCTCATTATAAAAAGTTTTGGCTTATGTATGACAAAGATGATTTCCCTGCGGATAATTTTGATAATACCCAGTTTGAGGCAGAGGCAAGAAAAGAACCTGCTATGTCTGTGACTTGGTCAAATGAGAGCATAGAATTATGGTTTTTATTATATTTTAAAGATTACCGTGCAAATAATGGAAGGCAGCAGTATATTGAAAAGCTTAACAGATATTTTGACTATTCAAAGACCAGAGAAGATTTATTTGACATATTATCGGAGAAGGGTTCACTTGAAGATGCCAAGAGGCGGGCAAGAAAAATGTACCAAGAATTTTTAGACGCAAAAGTATCAAGCATGTCAGCAATGGTTCCTGCGACAAGGGTATATGAACTTATTGAAGAACTTGAAGGCTATTTAAACAATTAACAGATTTACTGCAGTTGTCGATTTATGTAAAATATTGAATATCAACTTATCTAATTGCCTAAATTCCATAAATAATGTATAATAAGCAAGGCAATAATTACACTGGATAACAATTATCCCCCACATAAAGGAAAGGAAGTACACGCATATGTTAAAGGTTGGTATGCTTACCAGCGGCGGAGACTGTCAGGCACTCAATGCTGCCATGAGAGGTGTCGCAAAGTCTCTGTACAGAGCTGTTGATGACGTGGAAATTATCGGTTTTGAGGAGGGCTACAAGGGTCTTATCTACGGTGATTTCAGAGTTATGAAAAAAAGTGATTTTTCAGGAATTCTTACAGAGGGCGGCACGATAATAGGAAGCTCAAGACAGCCTTTCAAGCTTATGCGTGTGCCTGATGAGAACGGCTTGGACAAGGTCGAGGCGATGAAGAAGAATTATAAGTCGCTTGGTCTTGACTGTCTTGTGGTGCTCGGCGGAAACGGAACACACAAGACGGCGAACCTTCTCAGGGAGGAGGGACTCAATATAGTTACACTCCCTAAGACGATAGACAACGACCTCTGGGGCACGGATATGACTTTCGGATTTCAGAGTGCGGTCAACATCGCGACCAATGCCATCGACTGTATTCACACCACGGCCTCCTCTCACGGAAGAGTATTTATCGTGGAGGTAATGGGGCATAAGGTCGGGTGGCTCACGCTTCACGCAGGTATTGCGGGCGGTGCTGACATCATTCTCATTCCTGAGATACCTTATGATATCAAGTCTGTGGTGGCTGCGCTCAACAGAAGAACCAAGGCGGGCAAGAATTTCTCCATACTCGCGGTTGCGGAGGGTGCCATATCCAAGGAGGACGCGGCTCTTCCTAAGAAGGAGCTCAAGCAGAGACTCAAGGATAATCCTTATCCGTCAGTGTCATATAAGATAGGAAGCGAGATACAGGAGCTCACGGGTCAGGAGGTTCGCATAACTGTTCCGGGACACACACAGAGAGGCGGAAGTCCATGCCCTTATGACAGGGTGCTCGCATCAAGACTCGGTGCGGCGGCAGCCAAGCTCATAATGGACAGGGAGTTCGGCTACATGGTCGGAATCAAGAACGGCGAGATCGTGAAGGTTCCGCTTGCCGACGTGGCTGGCAAGTTAAAGATGGTTGACCCGAACGCGTCGATAATAAATGAGGCTAAGCTGCTCGGAATAAGCTTCGGCGACTAATCATGGGAGATTTTTATGTCTTATACAGCTTTATACAGAAAATGGAGACCGTCTAACTTTGACGAGGTCAAGGGGCAGGATCACATTGTCACCACCCTGAAGAACCAGATAAAAAATGACCGTATAGGGCATGCATATCTGTTCTGCGGGACAAGAGGAACGGGAAAAACCTCGGTGGCGAAGATACTTGCAAAGGCGGTCAACTGTGCACACCCGGTCGACGGAAATCCGTGCGGCGAGTGTGAGGTGTGCCGTGCCGTGGCGGCGGGTGCGAGCATGAATGTAATTGAGATTGATGCCGCATCGAACAACGGTGTTGACAACATAAGAGAGATTAAGGAGGAGGTTGCATATCCTCCTACGCAGGGGCGCTTCAAGGTATATATAATCGACGAGGTGCATATGCTCTCGATAGGAGCTTTCAATGCGCTTTTAAAGACCTTGGAGGAGCCGCCGGCGTATGTTATATTTATCCTTGCGACCACGGAGGCGCACAAGATACCTATAACCATTCTCTCGAGATGTCAGAGGTATGATTTTAAGAGAATATCCATAGATACTATAAGCGCGAGACTCTCAGAGCTTATGGAGGCTGAGGGCATAGCGGCGGATGAGAGGGCGCTAAGGTATGTTGCGAAGGCTGCCGACGGCTCCATGCGAGATGCGCTGAGCCTGCTTGACCAGTGCCTCGCTTTCTACATGGGGCAGGAGCTTAAGTACGAGAATGTGCTCGATGTCTTAGGTGCAGTGGACACGGAGGTATTCTCTGATTTTTACAGGGGAATTATCGACGGAGATGCCATAGGGCTTATCCATAAGCTTGAACGCATAATAATCGACGGAAGGGATTTGAGCCAGTTCGTGGCAGATTTCACCTGGTACCTTAGAAATCTCATGCTGTTGCAGTCGGCGACAGATGCCTCGGACGTGCTTGAGATGTCCGAGGAAAACATGAAGCTTCTAAGGGAGGACGCCAAGCTCACCGACCTGAACGGAATAATGCGTTACATCAGAGTATTTTCCGAGCTGTCGGGTCAGCTTAAAAATTCCAGCCAGAAGCGTGTCATGGTCGAGGTGGCGCTCATAAAGCTCACGCGTCCGTCCATGGAGAAGGGCTTGGACTCTGTGCTTGACCGCATCAAGGTTCTTGAAAGGCAGATGGAGACAGGACTTGAGGCTGCGGCGAGAGCGATGGCTGCGGGAGGCGCGGTGCCGGGTGCTGATGGCATATCAGGTCAGATGGCAGGAGCTCCGGGGGCATTTACTCAGGGGGCGGATACAAATGTAAAGAAGGAGCCCAAGCCCGCGAGGTCGGAGGACATAACCGCGGTTATTCAGAATTGGCGCGGAATATGTAACGGGATTGCGCTGTCGTTGAAGCCGATACTCGAACATTACACGACGAAGGCTAACGGCGGTGGAAATAAGCTGCAGCTCATCTATGACAATGAGACCTACTATTCGATTGTTTCACAGCCTGAGAATTTGGAGACCATCAAGAGAACCATCGCCGAAAAGACGGGGCTTGACATGGAGCTTGAGGTTATACACATCAAGAACGGAGCCGACGTTTCGCAGGAGTATGACACCCTCGAGGATTTGTGCAGAATGAACATCGAGGAAGAGGATTTTTAGTTGAAATAATCTTGAATTTTGTATATAGTGTAAATAATTATAAAAATTAAGAAAATAAGGAGACCGTTATGGCAAAAAGAGGAGGCTTTCCGGGCGGCGCAATGCCCGGCAATATGAATAACCTGATGAAGCAGGCACAGAAGATGCAGCGTCAGATGGAGGAGACCACGAAGGAGCTTGAGGAGAAGGAGATTACAGCTTCCGCAGGCGGCGGTGCCGTATCTGTCACAGTATCCGGCAAGAAGGAGGTCACCAAGGTAAAGATTGACCCTGAGGCTGTCGATACCGATGATATCGAGATGCTCGAGGATATGATCATGGCTGCCACTAACGAGGCACTCAGACAGATTGAGGAGCTCTCACAGGCGTCCATGGCTAAGATTACAGGAGGACTTGGCGGTCTTGGCGGAGGCTTCCCGTTCTAATGGAGTACTATGGAAGTCAGATTAACAAGCTTATTGAGGAGCTCTCAAGACTCCCGGGAATAGGAGCCAAATCGGCACAGCGCCTCGCATTTCACATTATCGGAATGCCGCGCGAGCAGGTGGAGAGCCTTTCAAGCGCCATCATAAGCGCCAAGACGAACGTGAGATACTGTAGCTGCTGCTACACACTCACGGACGAGGAGCTCTGCCCGATATGCAGCAACCCAAGCCGCAACCATAAGGTAATCATGGTTGTCGAGAACACGAGGGATATGGCGGCATACGAAAAGACGCAGAAGTACGACGGCGTGTACCATGTACTGCACGGTGCGATATCGCCGATGCTCGGCATAGGGCCTAACGACATCAAGCTCAAGGAGCTTATGAAGCGTCTCGAGGGAGATGTGGAGGAGGTCATCATTGCCACCAACTCAAGCCTTGAGGGCGAGACCACGGCGATGTACATAAGCAAGCTGGTGAAGCCGACGGGGATAAAGGTGAGCCGCATCGCGAGCGGTGTGCCTGTAGGCGGAGATTTGGAGAATATCGATGAGATAACCCTGCTTCGTGCCCTTGAGGGAAGAACATTATTATAAGAAAAATACAGGCGGAGGCTGATTAATGTCAGTTCTCCGCCTTTTTTCAATCCCTTGCCATACCCTTTTCCATGCGGTATAATTAAATTTATGGTAACTATTCGGAACAGTTACAATTTCTGAATTTTTAGAAGAGGTTTTCGTGAATGCCGCAGGAAAATATTTTAGTTAATGATATAATTACAGACCACAGGGAACGTATGCTGAACCTGAAGAAATACTACCCGTTTTTTAAACTGTCGGAGGTGTCCTTTTCATGGTACAAGGAGGGGATATATGACAGTCTGGACATGGGGTATATTCTCATGGCGGTGCTGCGTTTTTTTATTGAGGAGAATAATTTTAAGGAGAGAGATGTCACATACCCGGAGTATGCGGCTTTTATGAGCAGGTGCATAAGGCGTGATTTCAAGCTGAACCCGCCGCAGGGAGATATGAGCATACTGGTCGACTACATTTTTGACAAACTGAAAAATGACGGAAAGCCGTTTATTTTCCACTATTTTGACCCCGTCGACAGGAAGAAGAAGATATCGAGGGTGAGGCTTATAGACAGCCGCATAGAGGACGGCACCGTGTGGTACTCGGTGAGCCCCGAGGGAATTGAGTTTTATCTGGACACCAAGGAAATCAAGGACGAGAGCAGGATAAGCATAGAGCAGATTCTGCTCGAGAAGATGATACAGTCGAAGGATTTCAAGGGCGGAACCGATGTCGTAAGACGCATAAATAAGGAGGTCGACAGGCTGTGGCTTAAGAAAAACCAGGTCATGGGGCTTCTGTCGGCGGACATATTTTCGGGGCTTGAGGCGTATGAGGATTTCTTCAACACCGGAATAAAATGGTTTGACGAGGAGCAGAAGCTCTTTGTGAAAAATTCGGAGCTGATCGACGCGGCACAGAGAAGGGCGGAGGCTGACAAGGGCAGTGACGATTACGGCTCATACCTTAAGATAACGGGCGAGATATACCAGCTCGACACGGAGCTTAAAATAGCTATGAACAATCACCTGAAGCTGCTGTCAGCGTGTACGCAGCTCGAGATAATGGCTGACGAGATGGTAAAGAGGGCGAAGCTTGGCAGGCTCAGACCGAGCTTTGATTTCAGGAATGCACTCTCGATGGCGATGAAGCGGGATGACATAACACTGCTTGGCGCGCTCGTACGCCCGGTAATGGGACTTAAAATTAACAAAACCTTCGGCGTGGCGCGGATAGAGGATGTGCTCACCTACAGACCGGGGCGTGAGGACAAGCCCGAGCTTATAGAGAACGCCGCCGTGGAGAATATAGTATACGACGATGAGCTCGAGGACGAGAGAATAAGAGCTAATTACTCCGCGCTTATCAAGCTGCTTCTGTCGCTCTTAAAGAGACGGCAGAGCTTCGATTTAAGGACCCTCAACGAGCTCGCGGGAAAAATATTCGGCGATGCACTTTTTGAGAATGGCGATTATTACTCCTTTCTGGTGCATCTCAGCCAGAAGAAGGAGTACAGCTTCGAGGCGGACAGACATGTCATGGAGACATTTCTCGACGAGATATTCCACGACTGCGTCGAAAAGCCGGAGTACGCGCAGTATCTCGGAATGAAATTTATACTTGAGTCTGCGGCACCTGACGAGGACGAGCTGGTGCCGGGGAACGGTTTTACCATATCCAATATACATTTTAGGGTCGAATAAAAATACGATTAAGGAAAGGATTGCACATGGAAGAACGCAATTTGGAAAAGGCGCTTGAGCTCGCCGCCGCCCTCATAAAGGGTGAGCAGGTCGGGGCATCGGTCGGGAACATTGCCCTGTATGAGGAGTACTCCTCCAATTCGCAGGTGTACGATGCACTGCGCCTCATATTAAAGAAATTAGGTCTTGAGCTATACGAATACAACAATGCATTGTTTGTCAGCGCAGATGAGGACAGCAGGGACGGCTCGGGCTTCGGTTTCACTAACGAGGAGTTACGACGCGCACTCGGGGTGAAGGTGAACAAGGAACTGTTTTTATGTTATCTTATAATATACTGCACGATGACCGAGTTTTATAAGACCTCCGGTAGCTACACCTACACGGAGTTTGTAAGGCATGAGGAGGTAATAAATGCGGTGAACGGCGTGCTGGCAAACGTGGTGGATCATTCCGCGGGGCTTGTGCTCGACGAGGTGGAGGAGAACAGCTTTAAGACGCTGGCGCTTTTGTGGGACGAGCTCCCGGTCACGTCGACGGACGATGTGCAGGGTCAGAGAGCTGCGAGAAATTCCAGGACGGGATATGTGAAGCTCACTTTCAATTTTCTCGTGTCGCAGGGGCTTTTTGTGGAAAATCAGGACAAATATTATCCGACGGACCGCTTCAAGGCGATGGCTGAGAATTATTACAGCGTCAACCGCGCAAGGCTCTACGAGATACTGACGCAGGCAGACGGACAGGAGGAGACACAGAATGCCGCAGATTAACAGAATAAGAGTCAACAATATAAAATATAATTTCGGCACGCAGTACTACGATGATTTCCTCATGCGTTTTTCGTGCAGAAATACCATATATGACCTCGCAAACGGAGGCGGAAAGAGCGTGCTCATGCTTCTTCTGCTCCAGACCATGCTTCCGAACTGCACGCTCGATGAGAAACAGCCGGTTGAGAAGCTTTTTACACAGCAGGGCGGAAGCACGACGATACATTCGCTTGTCGAGTGGAAGCTCGACTCGTGCGATGTCAAGAACGGCTACAAGTACATGACCTGCGGCTTCTGCGCGAGAAAGGCAAGGGGCGGCGAGGACAGTGAGGACGAGGCGAGATCGGGCATAGAGTACTTCAACTACTGCATTTTTTACCGGGAATTCGGGGATAATGACATTAAAAATCTTCCTCTCTCCGACGGGAAGGAGCGCATCACCTACAACGGGCTGAAGGCGTATTTAAGGGATCTTGAGAGGAAGGATTTCGGGGTTAAGGTAAGGCTCTTTGACAGAAAGGGAGATTACCTGAGCTTCATAAACGACTACGGAATTTACGAGAGCCACTGGGAGCTGGTCAGGGGCATAAACAAGACCGAGGGACATGTCAGAACCTACTTTGAGAGCAATTATAGGACGACGAGGAAGGTCGTGGAGGATCTTCTCATCGAGGAGATAATCGAGAAATCCTATAACAACCGTATCCGCGGAGGAAACGGCGACGATGAGATGTCGAGGACGCTTCTCGAGATAAAGGATAAGCTTTTGGAGCTTGCAAAGAGAAGGGACGACATAGAAAACTATGACAGACAGCTCGTGCTCATCTCCGATTTTACCTCGAAGGCATCGGATTTTGGAAATATTTTCGAGCGCAAGGAGGAGGGAAAGAACAGGCTGTTCAGATACCTTTTAGCGGCGAGGGCACAGGTGGAGAAGAAGGAGCTCGAGGCAAAAAGGCTTGAGGGTGAGCTTTCACAGCTTAAAGATGCGGAGCTCACGCAGGAGAAGCTTATTGCCGCGGCGCTCATAGCCGAGGAGGAGACAGAGCTTAAAAAGGTGCGCGAGCTGGTGGACAGCCTTACTCAGAGCTGCAATGCGCTCTCAAAAAGCTATGAGGAGAACAAGGCAGAACTTGAACTGTCCTACGCTGCGGAGGACTACGCAGACTATGTAAAGCAGGAGAGGAACCTCGCCGAGCTGCGTGAGTACATCAACAACAGAAATAAGGGAAGAGGCGACCTCGCCCGCGAGCTTCGTGACCTCGCCGCGGCAAAGCAGGTGTACATGCAGGCGGAGCTGTCGGAAAATGAGAGCGGTCTTAAGGACATTGCACTGAGGGAGCAGGAGAGCCGCGAGGCGCTTGAAAATCTCAGGGAGAATTACCGCATGAACGACAACGAGTGTGCCCGCGCGGAGGGCAGGCTGGCGGCTCTTAGCGCACAGGTTATTGAGCTTGAGCGCGATATAAAGGAGAAGCTGGAACACACACCGCTTCTTGTGACAGAGAATGCGTCCGCCGAGGCGGTAAAGTACGGTGAGCGGCTTGAGGAGCTGAGAACGGCACAGGCCGCGCTCGAGACGGAGCAGGAGCAATTAAACGCCAAGAAGGACGGCTTCATAAAGGAGCGCGCGGAGGCTGAGGCGGCGCTTGTAAGCTGCAACGAGAGCATTGATGCGCTCACTAAGAAGCTTTCAAGGGCGCGCGACAGGGAGAACGAGCTGACGGCGCTCGGCAGGGTATACGGTGAACCTGACCACGGAAAGCTGAGGGACGTGCTGGGGCAGGCTTATGACAGCATGCTCTCGGGACGCGGACAGCTTCGGAAAAAGACTGACACCATAAAGGAATATATAAGCTCCATAGAGAACTTAAAACCGGTCGACCCTAAGGGCGTACAGAAGATGTGCGAATACCTCACGAGCAGATATGAGGGAGCCGTAGTCGGAGGCGCTGAGTATCTGCGCGGGAAGAACAGTGACGAGTGTGCGGCTCTCGCGGCGGCATTTCCGTATCTTCCGTATTCCGTGCTTGTCGGGGACGACTATGAGGCTGTGTGCCGCGACAGAAATGTCATGGCAATGGACTGCGGCGTGGTGCCGATAATAAAGCTCGCCGCCGTGGAGAAGGTGCTTGGGTCGGACGGCGCGGAGGATATCGGTCAGCCGGACGAGGTGTATATGCTTGCCTGCCGCGACCTGTCATTTATATATGATGAGGCGGGCAGACAGTCGGGGATAAAGAAGGCATCGGAGGAACTCGACCAGACGGAACTTGAGCTGTCGAAGCTCAAGGACAGGCTTGAGGTCGTGAAAAATGACTACGAGCGTGTGAGCGGTTACGCGTGCATGGAGACTGAGCAGGCGGCAGAGCTTGACAGGCAGCTCACACAGCAGAAGCTTGAGAAAGACAGGCTGGCGGAGAGGACGGGCAGGCTTGAGGAGCTTTTAGAGGGTATACAGGAGCGCTTTGCAGAGCTTTCGGAGCGCAGCCGCAGGCTTGAGTCGGAGCTTTCCGAGAACCTCAGAATAAAGGAAAGCCTTGAAAGCATCGCACTTTTAAGCGCGAAGTTAGATGAATGTAATCTGGAAATAAAAAAGAATGAGGCGGCAAAGGACGCGGCGCTCAAAGCCGGAAAGCTGTCAAAGGAGCTGTATGAGAGCAGGGAGAGGGCATGCAACGAGCTCACCGCGAGGAAGAACAGCTATCAGGAGAATATAGACAGAATAAAAAAGATATGGGAGATGTACGCGCCGTACTACGATGGGAAAGCGGAAACGTCTGACGATGCGGCGGATAAGGAGGCTTCCGGCGAGGTGAAGCTCTTGGTGCCGGCGACGGAGCTGGATGCCCGCTTCAAAGCGATATTGGCGCTTATGACTCAGGAGCTCGGTGACGTGGCTGACAAGGAGAGGCTCATGGAAAACTGCCGTGAAGCCATGGAGAAAGCACAGCGCTCGATGCTTCACAGAGGTGTCACCCTCGAGCGTGCGAGGGAGCTTGACGGTGAGGGAGCACTGCGCGTCAAGAGTCCTGCAGAGCTTAATGAGCTGATTTCGGCTCAGGATAAGCTTAGGCAGAGCCTTAAGGACGCGCAGGGTGAGCTTGACGGAGCCAGCACGCAGATGAACCGTATAGAGGGCAGCAGTGCATATGCAAAGAAGAGCTATGAGGAGCACTACGGCGAACTGTCTGAGCTGTCCGTGTTAAATCCACAGGAGTACATCAGGCAGCACAGGGCAGAGCTTGACAGGCTGAAAAATGAATATAAGGCTCTCGCTGACACGCAGAAGGCTAATTTTAAGGAGCAGACCTCGTGCATGCTCATGCAGAAGGACCTCGAGCGCATGGTAAAATCAGTTGCGCCCGACGCGGAGGATATCATAAACGGTATGGTTTCCTCGGACGCGTCTGTCACGGAGCTGCCGCAGGAGGAGCTTACAAACGCACAGTATGAGGAGGCGGGACGCGCTTTTGAGGCTCTTTTGAAGGAGGAGCAGAAGAAGCGAGCGGCATTTGTCCGTGCGAGGGATATGCTTGTCGACGAGCTGGACGGGCTGAAAGCGTATGAGCTTGCACAGGAGATAAAGCAGAATGTACAGCCACCTCAGTGCAGGGCTGACGCCGATGAGCTGGCGGAGGCACTCAAGGGCACGATGGACTGCATTGCGCTTGAGAGGGACAGGATAAGCAGAGGAATTGATGACATGGAGCTCATCAAGAGCAATTTTGAGAACAGGTGTGTGCAGATATGCACCAATATCCGCTCCGAGCTCGAGAGGCTTGATAAGCTGTCGAAAATAACCCTTGATGATGAGGTAATTCCGGTGTTGTCGCTTCAGATACCTTATATTAAGGAAGAAATGTATAAAGACAGAATGTCTGTGTATATTAATGAGACAGTGTCACTTGCGGAGAATTTCAAGACTATGGAGGAACGCCTCAAATATATAAGAGGCAGGCTTTGCTGGAAGAGACTTTTTTCTGTCATAGTAACGGATATGGACAGCATAAAGCTGAGTCTGTATAAGCGCGAGAGGATAAAGGACCAGAGCCGTTATCTGCGCTATGAGGAGGCTGTCGGAAGTACGGGACAGTCACAGGGTATCTACATTCAGTTCCTTGTGTCGGTCATCAACTACATCGCGAGCATAAATGCGGGCGGGAAGGAGGCTGCCGTGCTCGGAAAGACAATATTTATCGACAATCCTTTCGGAGCGGCGAAGGATGTGTATATCTGGGAACCGATTTTTAAATTATTAAAGACGAACCATGTACAGCTCATAGTCCCGGCAAGAGGTGCGACACCTGCCATAACGGGTCGTTTTGACGTGAATTATGTGCTCGGTCAGAAACTTGTCGACAAAAAACAGCAGACAGTCGTGGTGGACTACCACAGTCAGGTTGCCGAGAGCGAATTGGAGTACGAAAGACTAAGCTTTTCGCAGGAAAGTTTTGATTTTCTCTAAGTGCTGTGATACACTAAAAATATCATTCTTATTGTGAGGTGAACAACTTGGACAAGTATGAGTTGACCATTAAAATAGAAAAACTTGATAAGCTGGTAAAGAGCAAAGACTATGTCAATGCAGCCAAAGTGGCAGAGCAGATAGAGTGGAAGAAGATGAAGCAGTGGAGCGTCATGTCCAACGCCATAGATGCATTTGTCGCTACGGGCAGATATGACAGGGCGAGAAATGTCTGCATATACGCATATAACCGCAAGCTTGGGGGAAGAAGGCTTCTTGCGACGCTCATGGATATGTATGTGAAGCTGGGCGAATACGACGATGCCGAGGAGATATATCAGGAGTATGTTGAGCTTGCACCGAGGGACGTGACAGGCTTCATACTTCTCTATAAGCTCAAGCGCGCGCAGGGCGCACCTGTCGAGGAGCTGATAAACATACTGCAGGAATACAAGGAGAAGGAGCTTGACGAGGAGTACGAGTTCGAGCTTGCACTGCTCTACAGCGAGGCGGGCATGACGGACAAGTGCGTGAAGGAATGTGATGAGCTTGCCTTATGGTTTGCAGACGGAATATATGTCGAAAAGGCACTCAGGTTAAAGCAGCTCTATGCGCCGCTGACACCGAAACAGGCTGAGAAGCTTGCAAGGCTTGGGAGCTTGCAGGAGGTGGCGGCTGCCGCGGAGGAACCGGAGTATCAGTATGAGCCGAAAGCAGAGCCACAGAAGTACGATTATGAGCCGGAGACTCAGGCATACGAGAAGCAGCGGCCTGACGATAGCAACGAGACTGCAACGACAGAATATGAACAGCCTCAGGATGAAGAGACGTGGCAGGATGAGTATAAGCAGCCGCAGCCTGAGCAGTATCCGCAGGAAACACAACAGTATGATGATTTGGCACAGCCAGAACAGCAGACACCGGAAGAGTGCGACGCCGTCGAAAATACGACCGAGTGGTCCCCTATAGATGTTGATAAGGCGATGGAGCAGGCAGCGCCGCAGCAGCACCACAGGGCAGCAGCGGTACCTGCCAGCGCGGACATGCAGCAGCTTGAGACAGATTATGACATTGATATCAAGGTTCCCGATTATTCCGTTTACGATACAAGAAATGTGCAGCAGGAGCTCAAGGCTAATGTCAAAGAGATAATGGAGGCGTACAAGAACAGGGAAAAGACAGAGGCTATACGCGAGGCGGCACAGCTTGAGGATATGGATGATGATTCGGATCCGACAAAGGAAATAATCATCAACAAGCACCAGTGGAGAAAAGCATCGAGAAACTCCGCCAAGCGGCAGAATACGCAGCATTCTGCTACACCTGAGCCCAAGACGGAAGCGCCTGAGGTTCCTGTATCCCCTGATGCAGCCATAAGGCAGGCGGCAGAGAAGATGACGCTTGAGCAGATGTCAGAGCTTGTCGCACAGCTTCAGGCAGAGCAGGAGAGAAGGCGCAGGGAGGCGGCGAAGCAGAACTCACAGACCGCAGGGCAGATGGATATATCGCAGTGGCTGTCGGATATAGACGATGATGAGCCGGAGGCTGAAACGAAGAAGGAGGCACCTGCTGTTGAGCCTGTAAACGAACCTAAGAGAGAAACACTTGCTGCGGAGCCTGTAAGCGAACCGGAGAAAGAGGAAGTTGAGGCAGAGCAGGATGCTGACGACTACAGCGCCGCAGAGCGGGAGGCAATAGCTAAGACCGTACGCGAGATTGCCGCATCGATTGACGGGCAGACACAGAAGGATACGCAGCCTGCTGATGATGACACCGAGTTCGAGGAAATTCCTGATGTCGAGGAGGACGGGACGGAGGAGTACGAGGATAACACGGATACAACCTCTGCTGAGGATGCCTACGACGAGCTGCCTGACTTAGAGAAAGCTATTAATGCGGGAATAGAGAAGATAATAGATGACAGCATGAAGGCGGCTGTGGGGTCTGCCGACTCGGAGCGATATTATCTTAAGGACGAGGAAAAAGTATTTCTCGATAAATATCTTTATATGACCGGTATGGAGAGAAGACTGTGCAGATATATCGGTTCATGGAGAGCAGCGCAGAACGGTTCGGGCGAGACAGGAAACATCGCCATCATGGGAAGCAGGAATACGGACAAGACGGCGTTTGCGGTGAACCTGTTCAAGGCACTTCATGTGTATGATGCAGACCGTGAACAGAAGCTTGCGAGAATATCCGCCGACAAGATTAATGAGAAGGGCTATGCAGCGTATGCTGATAAGCTTGTCGGTCAGACACTTGTAATAGAAAATGCCGGAAGGCTTAAAAGGGAGGCTGTTGCCTCGATACTTGAGCTCAAGGACAATACATTGTTTATGATTATTGACGAGGAGTTCGAGATTAATAAACTTTTTGCGGATAATCCGGATTTTTCGGACGCATTTACGGGACGTTTCCTGCTCAAGCAGTACACGGTTAATGAGCTGGTTGACATAGCCAAGGATTTTGCCGAGGAACAGGGCTGGAGAGTGGAGGATAAGGCACTGTTAAAGCTCTATCTTATACTGAGCCAGATTCCGAATGACGATAACGGAAATATTGTCGATATTGTGAAGGAGCTTATGAAACACGCTGCAAAGCATGCACAAAGGAGGTTTGGAAACAAGCTCTTCGGAAGGTTCCGCTCGGTTCTTGTCATCAAGGAAAGCGACCTCATGTCGGAGGATGAGTATGAAGATGATGAGGACGAGGACGAAGAAGAAACACAGGATACAAAAAGCGAAAATGAATATGAGGACAGCTATGACGACGATGATGAGGAATAGCTGATTTGAGAGGTATGCTATTATTGGCAGACAATATTAATATATAGCCCGGAGGAGAAGGTAATGGGAAGTGTAAAGGAAACTATTGAGAACGGCAAGGCCGTTCTCGGAATTGAGTTTGGCTCTACAAGGATAAAGGCGGTGCTCATAGACGAAAATCATGCACCGATAGCAGGCGGAAGCCATGAGTGGGAGAACCGCTATGAGAACGGAGTGTGGACATACAGCCTTGACGATATATGGAATGGTCTCACGGACTGCTATGCGTCACTAAAGGCGGATGTGAAGGAAAAGTATGGGGTTGTATTAAAGAAGCTTGGCGCAATCGGATTTTCCGCTATGATGCATGGCTATATGGTTTTTGACAAGGAGGGTGAGCTCTTAGTTCCATTCAGGACATGGAGAAACAGTATAACCGAGGAGGCGGCGGACGAGCTGACTTCACTTTTTAACTATAACATACCTCAGAGATGGAGCATCGCACATCTCTATCAGGCGATGCTAAAAGATGAGGAGCATCTTCCACGAATTGATTATATGACGACTCTTGAGGGTTTCATACACTGGAAGCTTACGGGTGAGAGGGTTATCGGTGTCGGGGAGGCATCAGGAATGTTCCCTATTGATACCACGACTAAGAATTACAATGCCAATATGGTAGGAAAGTTTGACTCGCTCATTGAGGAGAGAAATGCGCGCGGTGATAAAGCACAGCTTCCGTGGAGACTTATGGACATCATGCCTAAGGTTCTCCTTGCCGGAGATGAGGCGGGAAGCCTTACGGCAGAAGGAGCGGCGCTTCTTGACAAGGACGGAGACCTTGAGGCGGGAATACCTCTTTGCCCGCCTGAGGGAGATGCAGGAACGGGAATGACGGCTACGAATGCAGTAGCAGTCAGAACGGGAAATGTATCCGCAGGAACGAGTGTGTTCGCCATGATAGTTATGGAGAAGGAGCTTTCAAAGGTATATCCTGAGATTGACCTTGTGACAACTCCTACCGGAAATCTTGTGTCGATGGTTCACTGCAATAACTGCACATCGGACCTCAATGCATGGGTAAACATATTCAAGGAGTTCGAGGAGGCTCTCGGCATTCCCGTAGATATGAATAAGCTCTTCTCAGTGCTCTATAATAAGGCACTTGAGGGTGATGCCGACTGTGGCGGACTCATGTCCTACGGGTACATATCGGGTGAGAACATCACACATATGGAGGAGGGCAGGCCTCTTTTTGTGAGAAATACCAACAGCAGCTTCACTCTTGCTAACTTTATGAGAACGCATCTGTACACATCACTTGGCGCGCTCAAGATAGGTCTTGATATTCTTCTGAAGGAGGAGGGAGTCAAAGTCGACTCGATAACGGGACACGGCGGACTCTTTAAGACCAAGGGGGTTGGCCAGAGATTTCTTGCGGCAGCCATGGATACGCCTATAACCGTTATGGAGACCGCGGGAGAGGGAGGAGCATGGGGAATGGCACTTCTCGCAGCTTATATGATTAAGAAAGGAAATAATGAGACTCTTGATGACTATTTGAATAACAAGGTATTTGCCGGACAGAGCGGAAGCACCATGGAGCCGGATGCTGAGGATGTTAATGGCTTTGATGAGTTTATTGCGCGCTACAAGGCAGGACTTGCAGTCGAGAGAGCAGCAGTAGACAATTATGAAAATTAAGGGAATTGAAAATATATCGGTGAAGGTCATCACAGCTTTGTTGGCTCTGATGATGCTTCCGGTAGTTGTATTAAGCTTTCCGTACAGATACGAAAATATACTTATGACGATAGAGAAGGTATATCTTCTAAGGGACAATCCGATAGTGGTGTTTCTTCTGACCTGCGCTTTTATGGCGATGATTATGGGTGCTGCTAAGCTTCTGTGCCTTATACCCGAGAAAAAGGGAAGATGGCTTATACCGGCAGCGGGGGCAGCGATATCACTTGCGATAGCTCTTTACTGGGTGTTTTCGTGCAAGGCGGCACCGCAGGCAGATCAGGCGAGTGCTTACTGGGCGGCGGTTATGCAGTATCAGTCGGCTCTTGAGGAGGGGTCGGAGTTTTTGACGTATATACAGACCTATCAGCAGCAGCTGGGGCTTGTATGGCTGTATATGCTGCTATTTAGGATAACCGGAGAGCTGAGTTTTTTTCCGCTCATATTCCTGAATGCACTCTGTGTGCCGGTGATGCTCGTTGCGCTCTACGCCATTGTCTACACGATATCCAAAAGATACGACTGTGCGGTGGCAGCGATGCTTCTTGGGCTTAGCTGTGTGCCGGTTTATATGTATTCTTCGTTTGCGTACGGGGAGATGATATCAACTACATTTTCGATGCTCGCGGTAATGCTTGCCATGATGATACTTGAAAAGTATGACAGGCGGTTCACAAATATGAAAAAAAAGGATAAGGCAGTATTCATTCTGGAGCATGCCGGCTGCTTTGCGTGCATGTTCATTGCGATACAGCTCAGGATGAACAGCCTTATTGTAGTGATTGCCATAGCAGTGGTCACGGCAGTAAAGGCAATTTCAAAAAAGCGCCCTGCGGGACTTGTGCTTATTGCCTGTGTGGCCGCAGGTGCAGTACTTCCGGGTATGATTTCAAAGGCGGTTTTTTCGGAGCAGCTTGACGGAAAGGCTGGAATGCCCGCAATGCTCTGGATGGCAATGGGAATGCAGGAGGAGGACGGTCTGTGCGGCTGGAATAATTATTATAACATAGGAACCTACTATGAATGTGGTTCGGATGCAGAGCTTGCCTCTGAGAGAGCAAAGGCTGACATAGCGGACAGGCTGGAATATTTTAAAAATAACCCGGGGCAGGCTGTGAACTTCTATTTGAGAAAATTTGAGTCACAGTGGAACTGTCCGCTGTTTCAGTCCGTGCAGATGAACAGTTATATTGAAGGAAAACCGACGAATATTGCACACGGAATATTATACTTTGAGAATATTTATTACTATGTAAGGGATTTTGCGAATGTGCATCACTCGGCAGTGCTTCTGTGTGCGTTTGTCGGACTCATAGGGATGTACAGGAAGCACAGGGGGATAGAGTGCTATATTCTTGGTGTAACCATATTAGGTGGAATGTTGTTCAGTCTCATATGGGAGGCGAAGGCGAGGTACTGTTTTCCGTATTATGTTTTCATGCTGTCGCTTGCGGCGGTTGGGCTTTGCTGTATGTGTGACGGTCTGAGTTATTTGTTTGGCAATAAAAAAGCTAAAGCAGGAAAATAATATAATTTCAATGGAGGAGGAAATATTATGCTTGAGCAGTTAAAGAAGGAAGTATACGAGGCGAATATGGAGCTCGTAAAGAGAGGGCTTGTAATCTACACATGGGGAAATGTAAGCGGCATTGACCGCGAGAGCGGGCTTGTGGTAATCAAGCCGAGCGGTGTCGACTATGATGTGATGACCCCTGATGACATGGTAGTCATCGACCTTGACGGAAATGTTGTCGAGGGTAAGTATAAGCCGTCCTCGGACACGGCGACACATCTTGTGCTCTATAAGCAGTACTCGGAGATAGGCGGCGTGGTACATACACATTCTAAGTGGGCAGTGACCTTTGCACAGGCAGGAATGGACATTCCGGCATTCGGAACAACCCATGCAGATTATTTCTACGGCGATATCCCATGCACAAGGGACCTGACGGCACAGGAAATCTACGAGGCTTATGAACTCAATACGGGAAATGTCATCGTGGAGACGGTGGGAGACACCGATGCACTCGCGGTTCCGGGAATAGTTGTGAAGAACCATGGTCCGTTTGCATGGGGCAAGAGCGCCAAGGGTGCGGTATACAATGCGGTAGTCCTTGAGGCTGTTGCCGAGATGGCATACAACACCTTGACCCTCAACCCAAGAGTTCAGAGAGTGCCACAGCACCTTCTCGACAAGCATTACTTCAGAAAGCACGGAGCTAATGCTTACTATGGTCAGGGAGAAAACGAGGATCACTAAAATATAGTTTCATATGGAAGCTAAAGGCGGATTTTGAAATGTTCAGGCATTATAAATCCGCTTTTTTGCAAAAATATACGAAGGGGATATAATAAACAGTGAAAAACGGCAGTTATTTATTTTATTTTTATGTATGATGGTAATTGGTCTTGCAGGCTGTGGTAAAAAGGATAATGCAGACAGCAGCACACAGGCACAGAGTGAGATTGTGTATGCACCGGAATTTACGCAGTATGAATACACCATAGACACCAAGGGTGAGACGTTTCCGAGCTTGTACGGTATGTATATGAATGGCGATATGCTGTACATGATTTCAAGGTCGTATGTGGGACAGGGAAGCATAAGGGACAATCTGAACACATTAAATCTTGTAACCGGGGAAAAGGAAGTCAGAGGCTTGGGGGGATCGGCGCAGTATGACAGGACACAGGACGGTTATGTGAGCTATACAGACAAAAAGCTGATTGTGTATGATGAGAATTTTGAGGTCACGGGTGAGATTGACGTGGCGGCTTTTGTAAATGAGCTTTTGTCACAGGGCGGTTTTTACTCGTTTGACAGCATGACAATGGACGCCGAAGGGAACATCGGACTGGTAGCTTCCAACATATTGTACCTGCTTGACTCGTCGGGAGTTCAGCGCGCAAAGGTGGAATGTCCATGGAATATGAATAAAATAGACAAAGTGTTTGTGACAGGATCAGGGCAATGGTACGTCTTATGCCGTGACATGGAATACAAAAATGCTATATGTCCTGTGGATATAAGGGGCGGCGTTATCGGTGGACAGCTAGAAAATGTTCCGAACAAGAGCGGTAGTATTATATATGATATATATCCGCTGGAGGACAATCAGTTTTTCATTCTCACGAGAAGTTATCTGGAAAGGTATAATGCGGATACTCAGACCTGTGACGAGGTGTTCTGCATGAGTGATTACGGAATTGCAGTTGAGCAGTGGAGCACAGGAATTGGCATGCTGTCAGGGAATAAACCGGGAATTATCAATGTGACGAATGCTTCCACTGCGTCAATGCGGAAGGAGAATGCAGATTACAAGGAGCTTGAGCTTGTAAAGCTTGCCGAGGCGGAGCCGGGGGCGGCAGGGAGAACGGAGCTTATTTTCGCATGCATCGATGAACCCACATATAATGAACGTGAACCTATTATAAAATTCAACAAGTATAATCCTGATTACTATATAACAATCAAGGCATACTCGGATATGGACTACAATACCGATGACAGGACGGAGATATATGATCTTGCGCTGCAGAATTTTAACAATGACCTTGTGACGGGCGCGGGCGTGGATATCTTCTTCGCATGGGCAGGATATATGGATCTGGATAACCTTGGCGACAAGGGGACTCTTGTTGATATGTATGAGCTTATCGATGCGGATGATGAGATAAGCCGTGACGATTTCATACAGAGTGTGCTGAAGGCGATGGAAAACGACGGCAGATTGTATAAGGTGACGGCGAATTTCAGGGTTGACACCATTGTTGGTAAAAAATCGCTTTTGAACAAATATGAGACATGGGATTTCAATGCGATATATGACTTGGCGATGGAGCACCCTGACGCGACATTGTTTCCTAACAGTACCCGTGAGGGTATGCTGAACAGCTTTTTAGGATTTTCACTGGACTTATTCTATGACAAGGATAAGGCGGAGTGCAATTTCAACTCGGAGCAGTTTGTGAAGCTTCTTGAGCTGGCAAAATCCGCACCTGAGAATTATGACAGCAGCATTGAGACGGGAGAGGTCCTGACCAATGAAAAGGCACTTCTCTATAATAAAAATATATTATTCTGGTATGATACGCAGATTATGCCAAAATATTTCGGCGAGGATATATCCTATGTCGGATATCCTTCGGCAGAGGGAAACAGCAGCGGAATAGAGTGCAGTTATATGTGGGCTCTCAGTGCAAAGTCGGAGCACCGCGATGCCGCGTGGTCGTTTATAAAGAGTCTGTTTGAAGATGAGTACCAGCGAAGCGGCTATAAATTCCCTGTTATGAAGGCCGGCTTTGAGAAGCTGATTGATGAGAAGATGCATTCGACCGAGAGCGAGTCGGCTTATATAGGGAATAATGTAGATGTAGCTCTGCATGCGATGACGGAGGCTGAGGCGGACGAGCTGCGCGTACTTGTGGATGGAGCAAAACTAAGTTACAGATACAACACCACGATCCAGGACATCATACTCGAGGAGGCACAGGCTTTCTTTGCGGGAAGCCGCAGCGCCGAGGATACGGCTGCTATTATTCAGGACAGGGTGCAGATATATCTTGAGGAAAAGAATTAGTAAAAGGGAGAAATTCGGAAATGAGCAGTGAAGTGAAAAAGGTGAGCAGGGATTTGACGAGCGGACCTCTTGCAAAGCAGATTTTGGTGTTCAGCATACCGCTTGTGCTTTCAAATCTTCTGCAGGTGCTCTTTAATATGTCGGACATCGCTGTGGTCGGTCAGTTCGCCGGTTCGCATGCACTTGGAAGCGTGGGCTCGACGACAACGCTTGTCACGCTGTTTACCACGTTCCTGATAGGTGTATCGGGCGGCGTGAACGTGATGACCGCGCAGTATATAGGAGCGAAGAAGGACAAGGACGTGCGCGAGGTGGTTCACTCGGCGGCGTGGATGTGCACGCTTATGGGTGTCATACTTCTTTTGTGCGGGCTTCTGTTTTCAAGGCTTATCCTTGAGGTTATGAAAACCAAGGAGGAGCTTATCGACGGGGCGGCGCTGTATCTTAGAATATATTTTCTCGGAATGCCGGCGCTGGGAATATACAACTTCGGTAACGCGGTGTTCTCGGCAATCGGGGACACGAAGAAGCCTGTGTACATACTGGCACTCTCGGGTGTTGTGAACATTCTGCTCAACCTGTTTTTTGTTATAGTGTGCAAGCTCTCCGTTGCGGGAGTTGCCATCGCGAGCATCACCTCGCAGTATATGTCGGCGGTGCTCATAATGATAGCACTTATGAGGGCGGATGAGAGAATACGCTTCTCGCCTAAGTATCTGAAGTTCTATCCTGACAAGGTAAAGGCGCTTTTTAAGCTCGGTTTTCCTGCCGGAATACAGAATGCAATATTCCAGTTTGCCAATCTCTTCGTGCAGGTGGGTGTCAATTCCTTCGACGCAGTCATAGTTGAGGGCAACTCAGCGGCTACCAATGCCGATGCGCTGGTGTACGATGTAATGGCAGCCTTCTATACGGCATGTGCAAGCTTCATGGGGCAGAACTACGGCGCAAGGAACAAGAGCAGAGTCAGAAACAGCTACATCATAAGTCTCGCCTATTCCTTCGGAATAGGAATGGTCATGGGTCTGACACTCAATGCGTTTGGTCGTCCGTTCCTGTCAATGTTCACGAAGGACAGTGCAGTCATAGATGCCGGAATGTTACGACTCAATATTATGAGCATATCCTACGGATTCTCGGCGTTCATGGATTGTACGATAGCTGCATCGAGAGGTCTTGGAAAGACGGTTGTGCCGACCTACATCGTAATCATGGGCTCATGTGTGTTCAGGGTTATATGGATATATACGGTATTCGCTTACTTTAAGACGGTTCCTTCACTGTACATATTATATATCTGTTCGTGGACGCTCACGGCTATAGCAGAGTTTATCTATTTTATGAGAGTGTATAAGGAGCACATAAAGGTGCTGTAGGATATAACGCGTGGTAATGATTGAATATCAAATGAGTGGCAAAATACCTTTTGCCACTCATGTCATTATATAAAATAGCATGTGGAAAATGGAGTTCACTTTCCGCATGCTATTTTGCTGTCTGTATTGAATTAGGGAAAACGCAGGTTTACTGCCGGTTATTTCTTTAATATGAACTTGCCGACAAGCTCCTGCATTGTATCAGCCTGAGCTGAGAGTTCCTCACTCGTAGCCGATGTCTCCTGCGCTGCTGAGGAGTTGGACTGAACAACCTCTGCAATCTGGTTAACACCATCCTCCGCCTCAAGCATAGCCTTTGCCTGTGACTCTGAGGCCTCACTGAGAGTCTTTGAAGAGTCGGCGATGGACTGAATACCATTGATAACCGACTGGAGAGCTTCCTCAGCGTTCTGTGCTGCGCGGTTGCCTTCGTTAATCTCCTTGAGAGCACCTTCAATGAGTTCGCGCGTGTCAACTGCTGATTTTGCACTCTGCTCTGCAAGCTGACGTATCTCGTCGGCAACTACTGCAAAACCACGACCTGCATCTCCGGCTCTTGCAGCCTCGATGGAAGCATTGAGTGAAAGAAGATTGGTCTGGCTTGCGATATCCTCGATATCAGCCGTGATGTTCTCAATCTTTTTGGAAGTCTCAGTGATGCGGAGCATAGCATCTGAAAGCATTCTCATCTGTTCTCTGCTCATGTCGGCCTGCTTAGCATAGTCAACTGCCTGCTTGTGTGATTCTTCAAGGTTCTTTGCTGATTTCTCAGCTTCCTCGGTAATATTGGTGATTGTTGATGTGAGCTCCTCAATGGCACCTGCCTGCTCTGTAGCGCCCTCTGCGAGTGCCTGTGCGGACTGTGCAAGATTGTCGGAGCCGGCGGCTACCTGTTTGGAAACTTCATCTACTCTTGTAAGAGTGGTAACCATCTGATCTCTTAAATCTCTCATGGCGAGAAGAAGCATCTCATATTTACCGACGTAGCGCTCACGGCAGCCGGAAGTTACTGCAAAATTACCCTTGGACATCTCGCCGAGGCAATAGCCCATATCTGAAATAAGTCGGTTGAGCTCATTTGCCATATACTTGGAGTCAGCCAACATATCCGCAAATTCATCTTCGTAAGCACTTTCAGGGAACGGACTGTCGAGGTCGCCGTTGGCGAGCTTCTTGAGACGCTCGGCTGTGTCTGTGAGTGTCTTTTCAATATCACTTGCGAACTCCTCGCCCTTTCTTCCAGACTGAATTCTTGCAAAGATTACAATAAGAATGATTACGATTATTGATACTATCTGCATAACATTGAGGGAGGCTTTCACGCTGTTACCCTGTGTTACTGCATAGTCCATGAGGTCTCTCATGTTGCTGTAGATGGTATCGTACTTCACTGTGAGCTCGTTTATCTCACGGCGCTGAGCCTGATTGCTTGCGTCGATATTTGTGGTTGAGCCTGCCTCTATTATCTCATCGGCAAGTGACCAGTAATCTGCCATAACATCATTTACATCCTGACACAGTTTTTTTGCCTGCCCGGATGTCGATTTGGCTTCGACAGCTTCAAAATAAGTCATGAAGCTCTCTTTTTTTGTGTTAAAGAGTTCCTGCTGGTCGTTGATGGCATCCGTGTCGACATAGCCGATAACACCTCTGAGCGCACTTCGCGATTCAGCAAGTACAGCCATGGCTTTACCAATATCACCTTGTACAAATCCGTAGTTGGTGAGTGCATTGTTGTAACGCACGCTGATGAAAATCATAACGATTACAGCAAGAACTACGGCAATGCTTGTCATATTGGTAACATAGTTAAACCTTCCCTTGAGGCGTTCCTTAATACGCTGCCTGCCCTTCTTCTTGTTCGTCTGTTGTTCTTCCATAAATTAATCCTTCTTTCTGCCTATGGCATGTATTGGTGGTTTCTAAAAAAATAGCCTAAAGTCATTATAATACTTTTTTACTATTTTTTAAAGCTTATTTCACAAAAAAGTTAAATATTAAGTAAATATTTTTATAATTAAAATATTACATGAAGATGGTTCAAGTGTTTATTGCAGTTTTGTCTCCATAAACTGACAAAAATCGTTTATCAATAAGCAAAACAGCGGGCAGGTTGAGTAAAAATGCTTTGACAATACGGTGCTATGGCTTTAAAATGACTGTAGGTGAAACAATTTAGACGGTTGTTTTACAAAATATTCGGAGTCGGTATTCAATGCTCTGAACATTCAATAATATCAAAAGCGAGAGCAGAACAGGAGCGGTATTATGAAATTCTTTATTGACACAGCGAAGGTTGAGGACATTAAGAAGGCAAATGACATGGGGGTTATTTGTGGTGTTACAACGAACCCATCTTTGATTGCAAAAGAGGGAAGAGACTTTAACGAGGTTATTAAAGAAATAGCGTCAATCGTTGACGGACCGATAAGCGGCGAGGTAAAGGCTACAACTCAGGACGCTGAGGGCATGATTAAGGAAGGAAGAGAGATTGCAGCTATCCACCCGAACATGGTTGTAAAAATTCCTATGACTGTAGAGGGACTCAAGGCTACCAAGGTGCTTGCATCTGAGGGCATTAAGGTCAATGTCACACTTATCTTTTCAGCTAACCAGGCACTTCTTGCGGCGAGAGCCGGTGCGGCTTATGTATCTCCGTTCCTTGGCAGACTTGACGATATCTCACAGCCGGGTATTGAACTTATTCGTACCATCTCGGATATTTTCATGAACTACCCTGAGATTGAGACAGAGATTATCGCAGCGAGTGTTCGTAACCCAATCCATGTAACGGATTGTGCACTTGCAGGTGCTGATATTGCGACTGTTCCATATTCCGTAATTGAGCAGATGACGAAGCATCCTCTTACAACGGCAGGTATTGATAAGTTCGTTAAGGATTATGAGGCTGTGTTTGGAAAGCAGAACTAGCAGCGGTTGATTGATTGCGTTATATTTTTGCCGGAAATAATGCTTTTAAATTATTAAAAGTATTGGATTTTTGACGAAAGATATGCATTCATATTCCACAAAGTTTATTTTTGAATGAGAGATATTTTAAATTTTTAAAATAAAAGGAGAGTTTCACTTATGCGCGACAATATAGAAAACATGTCCGTTAATGCCATCCGTGTGCTTGCGGCTGACGCAGTTCAGAAGGCTAATTCAGGACACCCGGGACTTCCTCTCGGCTCGGCAGCCATGGCTTACGAGCTCTGGGCTAACCACATGAACCACAATCCGGCGGATCCTAAGTGGTTTAACAGGGACAGATTTATATTATCAGGTGGACATGGTTCGACTCTTTTGTACTCACTTCTCCATCTCTTCGGATATGGACTTAAGAAGGAAGATCTGGCTCAGTTCCGTCAGTGGGGCTCACTCACACCGGGACACCCTGAGTACGGTCACACGGTAGGAGTTGAGGCTACAACGGGTCCTCTCGGGGCAGGTATGGGTATGGCAGTAGGTATGGCAGTTGCTGAGGCACATCTTGCAGCCGTATTTAATAAGGAAAATTTCCCTGTAGTTGACCACTATACATATGTGCTCGGCGGAGACGGCTGTATGATGGAGGGTATCTCTTCGGAGGCATTCTCGCTTGCGGGTACACTTGGTCTTAGCAAGCTCATCGTGCTCTATGACTCCAACAAGATTTCCATAGAGGGTGGAACCGACATAGCATTTACCGAGGACGTAAAGAAGCGCTTCGAGGCATTCGGCTTCCAGACACTCGTTGTCGAGGACGGCAATAATATAGAAGAGATCGGAAAGGCTATTGAGGAGGCTAAGGCTGACAAGACAAGACCTACCATGATTACGGTCAAGACAAAAATCGGATACGGCTGTCCTGCAAAGGAGGGCAAGGCTTCCGCTCACGGTGAGCCTCTCGGAGCTGACAATGTGACGGCTCTCAAGGAGAACCTTGGCTGGCCATCACAGGAGCCTTTCTATGTGCCTGATGAGGTGTATGCTAACTATAAGGAGAAGGCTAAGAAGGGTGCTGCCGCAGAGGAGGCTTGGAACAAGCTTTTTGCTGAGTACTGCGAGGCATATCCTGAGATGAAGAAGCTCTGGGACGAGTATTTTGACGAGAACGCCGCAGAGAAGGTTCTTACCGATGAGAATTTCTGGAGCTACGAGGACAAGCCTCAGGCTACCCGTAATATCTCCGGTATCCAGATTAACAAGTTAAAGAATATGCTTCCTAACCTTATCGGCGGTTCGGCTGACCTTGCTCCGTCGACAAAGACATACATGTCCGACATGGGAGACTTCTCCAAGGACAATTATGCCGGAAGAAATATGCATTTTGGTGTAAGAGAGCTCGCGATGACGGCTATCGGAAACGGTATGATGCTCCACGGCGGACTTCACGCTTTCGTGTCAACCTTCTTCGTATTCAGCGACTATGTCAAGCCGATGGCAAGACTTTCAGCTATCATGGGAGTGCCTCTTACATTCGTGCTCACACATGACAGCATCGGCGTCGGCGAGGACGGACCTACACATGAGCCTATCGAGCAGCTTGCGATGCTGCGCTCACTTCCTAACTTCACGGTATACAGACCTTGTGATGCGACGGAGACGGCAGCGGCTTGGGCTTATGCAGTGACCTCTAAAAAGACACCTACAGCGCTTGTTCTTACAAGACAGAACCTTCCTCAGATAGCGGGTTCTTCCAAGGAAGCTTTAAAGGGCGCCTATGTTATAGCTGATTCGTCTAAGGCTGTGCCTGATGCAATTCTTATAGCATCCGGTTCCGAGGTATCACTCGCTGTCGATGCTAAGGCAGAGCTTATTAAGGATGGCATCGACGTGAGAGTTGTCTCCATGCCTTCAATGGATGTATTCGAGCAGCAGAGTGACGAGTACAAGGAGTCCGTACTTCCAAAGAGCGTGAGAAAGAGAGTTGCAATCGAGGCGCTCTCAGACTTCGGCTGGGGCAAGTACGTCGGTCTTGACGGAGCTTATGTTACAATGCACGGCTTTGGTGCGAGCGCGCCGGCGGCCACACTCTTCAAGGAGTTCGGCTTCACTGTCGACAATGTGGTTAAGACGGTTAAGGGGCTGTAGGAGGGAAGCTGTTCAGTCTGCCCTCTATTTTCGCCGCTAACGGTGGTTAAGACAGTGTGTTGTCGCGAAGGAATAATTTCTAACTGAAAGCATAAGAATAGTGATAGCATAAATATTAAGAGTATAAACATGGCAGGGGGCAAGGTATGTTGTTCCCTGCCTGTTCAATATTTATTGGAAAATGGAATGTTGCTGAGGTGGGACGCGGGTGTATGCGAGTGCAAGGGAAGAGAAAATTGCATGAAAAACCCACGAAAGGCAGTGAAATGGAGGTTACGCGGGTAAGGAGAAGAAAAATCACGCAAAAAACCCGCAAAAAGCATTGAAATGGCGATTGTGCGGGTAAGGAGAAGAAAAATCGCATGAAAAACCCACGAAATGCAATGAAACGGCGGCTACGAGTGCAAGGACAAGAAAAGCAACATAAACCCTCGAACAACACCCACTTAGCGCCATCGCAACAGTACATCAGACGCCACACACGCAAATCAGAAAAAGGAGGCAATTATCAATGAAGGAGAACAAGAAAAATATATTATTAGTGCTTTTGCTTGCCGCAGTGATAGCGGTTGCGGCGGCGGTGCTCACAATAGTGCTTCTTATGCCGAAGCTTTTGCTTGGTAAGAGGCTTAATGAAATCTTGAAGGAGACATATACATACACGACCGAGGCTTCTGTTGAGGGAATGGATATGGGAGTCCTCGGGGAGAAACTTGAGGGGGAGATTGCCGGAAGCAGAGGCGATGAAGTGATATACGGTGACGTATCGTATAAGGGTTTTGAGTATCTCGAAATATATGTCGACAATGACGGAGAGGTGATGCTCAATGTTGAGAAGCTTTTTGAGAGCGCAATAAGCAAGGCGGAGGAAAAGACAGGGCTTCCGCTTAATTTTATGAAAAACAAGCTCACTGACCTTACCATATCATCGAGCCAGATTGAGGACATAACGGGAATTAAGCTCGTCACAATGGCAGATGCAGGAGTGACGTATAATTCTCTTGAAGCGTTTATCAGGAATGTGAAACTTCTGTCGTCGTTTAAACAGATAAAGGCGGACAGCATGCCGACAGCATATGAGCTTCTTGGAGACGAAGCCGGATACTTTATGCTCGAGCTTAAAGATGGCATGACGAAGCTGTATATCGGTGTGCCGAAAGACAAGAACGATAAGCAGACTTCCTTTGTGGTTGAGTATACGGGAGACGAAAAAGCAGACGATGCAGATGCGATAGTGTGGAAAATCAAACTAAACTACGAGCTTGCACAGGTCGATGAAATAGAAGTGCCACAGGAGACATTGTCAAAGGACACGATAGAATTGCTTAAGAAAATTTACGAATATCTATATGTATATAAATAAAACAGGCTGGTAAGCACAGATTTATATGCTTACCAGCCGACTATTATCGCAGAAACTCTTGCATACAGACTTTTCTTGATAGACTCGCTAATTATTATCACAAAAGTTATCGTCTACACATTTTTCTTCCCGGACTCTTTTAAACTCTGCCTGCGGACTATCTGTTATCGATATCTACCACGATATGTCTTGGCTGACCGGTAATCATAATAGGGGTGAGCTCTGCCTGAATGAGCGGGCGTATATAGTTGACGAGCTTCTCACTCACACCGCTTCCGTCAGGTTTTATCCACTCAACAGGAACCTTCTTTTCGATGTTGGCAATCTTGTGAACATCGAAGAGGTCAGTAGTGCAGATGTATGGATCCTCAGAGACTCTCTTTAATATTACCATCTTGCCGGTTTCGCCGTCGAAGGCTGCCTTGACGGCGTAGCCGCCTACCTGGTAAGCCTCTGTGATGTCGACACGGGAGGTGAGGTGTCCGGCGCAGCGCTGGAGTGTGGAGAGCTCGATTGCTCTTGACTTGCAGCCGATTTTCTCGCTTACAAGTGCGGCAAGATATTTTGCCGTGCCGGAGAGCTGCTTGTGACCGAAGGAGTCTACATATTCAGTGTGCTGGCCATGTTCAAAAACATACTTCCCATCGCCAGTTTTTATACCTTCGGATACTGCAACTACAACAGATTTCTTAGTTTTTTGAATCTCTCTTATCTTGTCAAGAAATACATCTACATCAAATGGAAGCTCAGGAAGGTATAGCAGATCAACACCCTCGCAGTCCTCGCAGTGTGCAAGCGCAGCGGCTCCCGTAAGCCAGCCGGCGTTACGTCCCATGATTTCTATGATAGTGACATTTTTTACATCGTATACGAGACCGTCGCGGATAAGCTCCTTGGTGGCTGAGGCAATGTACTTGGCAGCGCTTCCGAAGCCCGGAGTGTGGTCTGTTACAGCGAGGTCGTTGTCGATGGTCTTAGGAACACCGATAAAACGAATTGGGCTGTTCATAAGGATAGCGTAATCGGACAGTTTCTTGATTGTGTCCATTGAGTCGTTTCCACCTATGTAGAAGAAGGCTGTGATGTCGTACTCGTTAAGTATCTCAAAAATTCTGTCATACAGCGCTCTGTCATCGCAGATATCCGGGAGCTTGTACCTGCACGAACCAAGAAATGAGGAAGGTGTTCTCTTGAGTAACTCCAAATCCATATCCGAGCGTATCTTTTCGCTCATATCTATAATATTTTTCTCCAAAAATCCCTGTATTCCGTATCTCATGCCGTATATTTTCTCTGCGCCAAGATCCTTGGCTGTCTTGAATACACCTGCAAGACTTGAGTTGATTACAGCGGTTGGACCGCCGGACTGACCTACAATTACATTACCTGTCATCATAGCCTCCTAAAATTTTTTAATCTCATTGGTAATACCTCTATTATAATGGTCTGTACCAATCAGCGCATAAATTTATTGTAGCACATAGGGTACGGGCATACAAGAATTGATAAAAAATAGACAGTCGGGCTGAAAATGAAAATAACACATGGCTTCCTGAAATATACAATATGACGCCTAATATGGTTGACAAGGCATGCTACCGCACAAGGTATTATGATTTTAAATATGCAGATGTAAAGGTATTTCATTTTATCTGGAGTTTTAAGCCGTTTATGAATAATCAGTTGTCGGTAAAAAACGTAATCAGCCTGATTGCAAGAGGGCATTTCCATGAGATTTTGGTGCTGAGAAAGTACTATAAGATTATGGAAGAGCTGGGACTGAAATTATCATAAATACTATTGTCAAAAATGATATATTATGCTATTATATTTTAAAAGCATAGTGTGAAAAACTGTTAAACAGCATTTTTCATTCCTATTGAGATTAGTTCTTATATTTCTGCATAATCTAATTATTCAC
>CAMEEX010000008.1 GCA_945915235.1 uncultured Clostridia bacterium
CACGCCGCATGCGACTTGTTGAAAGCGTACTTGGCAAAGTCCGTCATGTTATCATATATTATCTTTGCAGTCTCCTCGGGTATTCCGTTGGCAATACAGCCCGGAACGCCCTCCTCCTTGTTGCCGTATATGAAATTCTGACGCTCCTTCTCCATCACGGCAGCCTTCTTCTTCGACATGGCTCTTCGCACAAGGTCGCTTCTGCCCAGCGTATAGCCTGCAAGGTCACGCACTATCTGCATAACCTGCTCCTGGTACACGATACAGCCGTATGTAGTGCTGAGTATGCTCTCAAGCTGAGGACATTCGTATACAATCTCCTCAGGATTATTTTTTCCCTTGATATATTTAGGAATGAAATCCATAGGACCCGGACGGTAGAGCGATATTCCCGCCGTGATATCCTCAAGGCTCTTCGGTTTTAGTTCTTTCATGAAGTTTTTCATTCCGGCACTCTCAAGCTGGAATATTCCCTCGGTGTGCCCCGAGCCTATGAGTTCCATGACATTCCGGTCATTGTAATCAATCTTTTCTATGTCAAGTGCTCCCGGATGTGCCTTGTTTACGAGCTTCACGGCGTCCTGTATCACCGTGAGGGTTCTAAGTCCGAGGAAATCCATCTTTAGAAGCCCTAACTCCTCGAGCGTCGTCATCGTGTACTGCGTCGTGATGGTACCGTCACCGCCCCTCGAGAGCGGCACGAACTCATCAGCCGCCTTCTGGCAGATGACAACACCCGCCGCGTGCATCGAGGTGTTTCTAGGCAGTCCCTCAAGTCTCCTCGCCATATCCACGAGATGCTTCACGGCAGGGTCGGACTCATACAGCGCCTTGAAATCCTGACTTCCGGCAAGCGCCTTGTCAAGCGTAATTCCGAGTTCATTCGGCACAAGCTTCGCCACCCTGTCGACATCGGCGTAAGGCATGTCGAGAACTCTTCCAACGTCCCTTATAACCGCCTTGGCTGCAAGTGTACCGAAGGTTACAATCTGTACAACTTTGTCCTTGCCGTATTTTCTTACAACATAGTCGATTACCTCCTGGCGGCGCTCGAAACAGAAATCGACGTCGATATCGGGCATCGAAACACGCTCGGGATTTAAAAATCGCTCGAAGAGCAGATTGTATCTTATCGGGTCAATGTCCGTGATGGCAAGTGAGTAGGCTACTATGCTTCCTGCACCCGAGCCTCTTCCCGGTCCCACGGCTATCCCGTTCTGCTTCGCATAATTGATGAAATCCCATACAATAAGGAAGTAATCGACATAGCCCATAGTCCTTATTACGCCGAGCTCGTAGTCGAGTCTATCCCTGTGAAGCTCAGCCTCGTCCCCGTAGCGCTTTACAAGACCCTCATTGCACAGATGAAGAAGATATGTCCACGAATCGTACCCCTCCGGCACCTCGTACTTAGGGAGCTTCGTGTGGCCGAACTCTATCTCCACATTGCACCTTTCCGCTATCTTGTGCGTGTTCTCAAGTGCCTGCGGAGCGTAAGGAAATAGCTGTGCCATCTCCTCGGGCGACTTGCAGTAGTACTGCCCGCCCTCATATCTCATTCTGTCCTCGTCCGTCACCTTTTTGCCCGTCTGCAGGCACAGTAGAAGGTCGTGTGCCTCGGCATCGTCGGCGAAGGTGTAATGTATATCATTGGTGCAGACGAGCTCAATGCCCGTCTCCCTGCTCATTCTCATAAGCTCCTGATTGACAAGCCTCTGTGCAGGTATCCCGTGATCCTGAAGCTCTAGGAAAAAATTGCCCTCGCCGAATATCTCCTGATAATGCAGGGCAGCCCTCTTGGCTTCATCATAATTGTTTCTGGTGATATCCCTCGCCACCTCACCTGCAAGGCAGGCGCTCAGGGCAATTATGCCCTCGTGATATTTTGTGAGCACCTCATAGTCCACTCTTGGTTTATAGTAGAAACCCTCCGTGAAGCCTCTTGATACTATCTTCATAAGGTTGGCGTATCCCGTATTATTCTCGGCAAGCAGCACCAGATGGTAGTATCTGTCATCTCCCTGCCCAATCGGTTCCTTGTCAAATCTCGACCCGGGTGCCACATATACCTCGCAGCCGATAATCGGCTTTATCCCCACCGCCCTGCATGCACGATAGAAATCTATGACACCGTACATTACGCCGTGGTCTGTTATCGCAAGACTGTCCATTCCCAGCTCCTTAGCCCTCGCCGGAAGCTCCTTTATCTTGCTTGAACCGTCAAGCAGACTGTATTCCGTATGCACATGTAAATGTGTAAATTCCATAAGTAACTTCCTCCACCCGCAGGTATATATAACGCAAAAACTCCTCAGACAGAGCCGGGGAGCTTTTTTAATAAATATAATCTTATTATTTAGCGGATGTGATGAATTCCTCTATGCCCTTTATGGCTTCCTCTTCATCCTTGCCATCAGCAATCACCTTAATCTCTTCGTCAGCCTCGAGACCTAACGCCATCATGCCCATAATGCTCTTGGCATTTACCTTCTTCGTTCCCGACTCAATAAAAATTGAACTCTCGTACTTGCTGGCAATCTGAACTAAAACTGCCACAGGTCTTGCCTCCAAACCAGTTGGAATCTGAATTTTGATGTTCTTCTGAACCATGATAAATATTCTCCATATCTTTTTATATTTTGTGCTGTCTCAGCTCATCAGCAATCTCGCTTATCTTTCTGAGACGGTGATTAACTCCCGACTTCCCCACAGGCGGCGACAGCATCTCACCCAATTCCTTAAGTGAAACCTCCGTATTCTCCGCCCTCAGAACCGCAATCTCCATCAGTCCCTCACTGAGACTGTCAAGCCCCACGGTTTCCTTAATATAATTGATATCCTCTATCTGTTTGACAGCCGCCGAGACTGTTCTGTTAAGATTTGCAGTCTCGCAGTTGACCTGACGATTTATAGAGTTCCGTACTTCTTTGAGAATTCTCACATTCTCAAGATTTAACAGTGAACGATGAGCCATCATAATATTGAGTAAATCGACTATCTGCTCACCTTCTTTTATATAGACAACGTAATATTTTTTACGCTGGACTATACGGGCATCAAACGTAAATCCTACGAGTATCGACTGAATAAGCTCCGCCTTTCGCTCTGTAGGACATACAATTTCAAAATGATAGAACTTCTCAGGGTCGCTCATACTTCCCGCCGTGAGGAATGCGCCTCTTATAAAAGCCCTCTTACAGCAGTCATTCTTGATTGCCATATTATTCTTCGGCATCAGGTCATCAGACGGCTCATCATCGGCAGTCATAAGCTTTGTAGCCATGAGTATCTGCTCCGCCACACCTGTGTCCTCAACCCTTATGGTGTATATGTGATTTTTTCCCGCGTGCCCCGAACACCTAACGCTTATCTGCGGCGTATACTTAAAGCCATTACCTATGTATACCGCAAGCTTACGGGCAACTGCTATATTCTCTGTGGAAGATACAATCTCATATCCGCCCTTTTTTTTCCTGATTTTGGCACTCATGCTGAGCATGGCAGACAGTTCCGCTATCAGGCAATGTCTGGCTTCCGTTATATACTCAGCCAATTCCGCTTTAACATCACTTGAAAATGACATCGGCACCCATCCCATCCGCCTCTGTTCATATTTCTTTCTATAAAAATATCAATTTAGGCTTATTTTTTGCGGAGCGAATCCAGCATAATATCACGGTGTTCAATCTTGATACCGTAATCTTTGTCTGAAAGCCTCCTGTACAATTCGTTGGCAAGTGTCACCGAGCGGTGCTTTCCACCCGTGCAGCCTATCGCTATGACAAGACTGTTCTTGCCCTCCAAAATATAATTAGGTATTAAAAAATTGATCATATCCTCCAGCTTATCCATAAACTCTGCCGCCTGTGGACAGCCCATGACATAATCCTGTATCGGCTTATCATTGCCGGTGAGTGGCTTGAGCTCTTCAACATAGTACGGGTTAGGCAGAAATCTCACATCAAAAACGAGATCCGCATCCGCCGGAATACCATACTTAAAGCCAAACGAGAGAATTGTTACAAAAAGATTGCTGTACTTCTCATCCTGCACAAATATTCTCTCTATCTCCTGTCTGAGGTCTCTTGTCAAAAGAGAACTTGTATCTATAATATAATTTGATTTCCTCTTTAAAAAAGCCAGAGCCTCACGTTCAAGTGCAATTCCCTTGTCAACTCTGTCGCCGACAGCAAGAGGGTGGCTGCGCCTCGTCTCCTTATAGCGCTTCACCAGCACGGCATCCGTACAATCGAGAAACAGTATCTCATACTTCACGCCGGAATTACTAAGACGTTCCAAGACATCCTCAAAACCTCCAAACACCTGTCCGCTTCTTATATCAACACCGAGTGCTATATTCTTCAGATCCGAATTTCCCGCAACAGCGAGCTCGACAAACTTCTCAACAAGCGCAACCGGCATATTGTCGACGCAGTAATAACCTATATCCTCAAACATCTTGAGCACAGTAGTCTTACCTGCTCCGGACATTCCCGTAACAATAACTATTCTCATTCTACCCGCCTCCTGATAACATATAAGTCTTACAAGGGTAAAATTCCATACCTTTCTAGGTTACATCTACACAGCGGATATGTCAACAGGAAAATCTTTCAGTACTTTAAAGTGTTGGTTTCAACATTAATACTCTGTTCCAATTATTCTGACCTCAGGCTCTAGCGCGACACCGAATTTTTCCTTTACTGTATCTGAAACATCATGCATAAGCTTACATACATCCTGCGCCGTTGCATCTCCTTTATTTACCACAAAACCGCAGTGCTTCTCGGAAACGCCCGCACCACCGACTGTGTAGCCCCTAAGCCCCGCGTCCATAATAAGCTTGCCCGCAAAGTACCCTTCCGGGCGCTTGAAGGTGCTTCCCGCACTCGGGAACTCAAGCGGCTGTTTTTCCTTCCTTCTTGCAGCCAGATCCTTCATGGCAGCCTCTATCTCGCTCTGTCTTCCCTTTTTTAGCTGTATCCTCGCCTCAAGAACGATAAGCCCCTCCTTTGCAAAGCGGCTGTTTCTATACTCAAGTCCCATCTCGTGCGGTTCATATTCCCGTATATTTCCGTTTTTATCCATAGCCGTGACGCTAAGAAGGATATCCTTCATCTCCCCGCCGTATGCTCCCGCATTCATTATGCAGGCCCCGCCAAGTGTACCCGGAATCCCGCAGGCAAACTCGAAGCCGGAAAGCGAAGCCCGCAGTGCCGCAGCGCCAATCCCCGAAAGTCTCGCCCCAGCCTGAGCCGTGATGACATCCCCCTCAACGTGTATGCGCCCATAGTTGTCTAACAGCACTATGACTACGCCTCTTATACCATCATCCGAAACAAGCACATTGCTGCCGTTTCCAAGAATAATATATGGAACATCCTCTTTTTTACATTCCGCACACAGCCTCTTTATCTGCTCAATATCGGACGGCTTCACGAGAATGTCGGCAGAACCGCCTATTCGGAAGGTGGTGTGCTTTTTCATGGGCTCATCGATAAATATACGTTCACCCGGTATAAATTCCCTGATTACCGACTCTATTTTATTCACTATATCCTCCATGCCACTGCCTGCAGTGACTCAAATCTCCAAATGCACAGTGTATCTGTCTATTATATCACATTACAATAATATGCCGTAACACTCCGTATTATTCCAATCCCTTGTTAAGGTTCTGCTGAACTCTGTTGTAGAGCTCCTGTGCAGCGTTGTAGCCCATCTTTCTCTGTCTCCAGTTGACTGCCGCCGTCTCAACGATGACCGCAAGGTTACGTCCCGGACGGATAGGAATGTTGTGGCTGACCACCTTATTTCCAAGTATCTCCGTGTAGGTCTCCTCGAGTCCGAGACGGTCATACTCCTTATCCTTGTCCCAGTCCTCAAGCTTGATAACCATGTCGATGCCCTGCGTCTCCTTGATGCTCTCAACTCCGAAAAGGCTCTTCACATCGATGATTCCGATGCCTCGAAGCTCGATGAAATGTCTGGTTATGTCAGGCGCCGTTCCGATGAGCGTCTCGTCGCTGACCTTCTTAATCTCGACAACATCATCTGTGACAAGGCGATGTCCTCTCTTGATGAGCTCAAGAGCAGCCTCGCTCTTACCGATACCGCTCTCACCCATGATGAGAACGCCCTCACCGAATACATCGACAAGCACGCCGTGGATTGAAATGGTCGGTGCGAGCTGAACCTTGAGCCAGCGGATAATCTCCGCCATAAATGATGATGTTGATGCATCAGAGCTCAAAAGAGGTATCTCATACTTGAGCGCTATCTCGAGTAGATCCTGATCCGGCTGCTGTGAACGACAGAAAATAAGGCATGGAATATTGCTCTCCATGAGCTGGCGATATCTCTGTACTCTGGTTGCCCTGTCAAGAGTCTCAATATATGCTTCCTCTACATATCCTATAATCTGAACTCGTTCATTGTCAAAATGATCATAAAAGCCTGCGAGCTGAAGCGCCGGTCTGTTGACATCCGGCTGTGTAACATATTTCGTGTCTGTATCAATCTGTGGTGTGAGATTGGTAAGTCCCATCTTCTCAACAATCTTTGTAAGCTGTACCTCATTATTACCTAACTTCATGTCCGCCTCCTGAAAAATTTATTACTTTAATTATAACACATACGGCGTGCAAAAAAAAGTTCTTTATCGCTTCTGTCCATGGAAAAAATTGTACACCGATTCTGCCGCCTTCACATTCATTCCATCGACCTGTGCAAGTTCCTCCGCACTTGCCTCCTTTATATGCTCCACATCCTTAAAATGATGAAGCAATGCCTTTCTTCTGGTCGTACCTATGCCCTCTATGTCGTCAAGTATGGATTTCACCTGGTTGACACTTCTAAGGCTTCTGTGATATTCGATTGCAAAACGATGTGCCTCGTCCTGTATTCTCGTGATAAGCTTGAAAGCCTCGCTGTCCCTGCTTATAGGTATCTCTACATTATTATAATAGAGTCCCCTCGTCCTGTGGTTGTCGTCCTTGACCATGCCGCACACCTTGATATCAAGGCCGAGCTTTTCAAGCACTCCCAGACATATGTTTACCTGTCCGCGTCCGCCGTCCATCATAATAAGGTCAGGCACCGCGTCAAAACTCGCATCGTTCTCATGCGTAAACCTTCTCGTGAGAACCTCCTCCATGCTGGCATAATCGTTCGGTCCCACAACGGTCTTAATTCTGAATTTGCGGTAATCGTTTCTCTTCGGTCTGCCGTCCTGGTACACTACCATCGAACCCACCGACTGTGCACCGCTGATATTCGATATATCGTATGCCTCCATACGGTAAGCACTCTCAATCCCTAAGAGCTCCTCTATCTCCTTAACGGCTCCCGTGGTTCTTCTCTTCTCCCTCTGCAGCTTGTCTATGTCCTGTGCGAGCACCATCTCCGCGTTTCTCTGCGCGAGCTCTACAAGCTTCTCCTTCTGTCCCTTCTTAGGCGCGACGATATCGACCTTCGAACCTCTTTTTGTGCTCAGCCACTCCTCAAGAAGCTTCGCGTCAGGCAGCTCCTCCTGCACCATTATCTGTCTCGGCACAAAAGGTATTCCGGCATAGAATTGCTTTATGAAATCCGTTATAACCTCAGCCCTCGTGTCGGTCGCGGCAAGCTCCATATTGTACTTATCCCTTCCGATAAGCCTGCCCTCCCTGACAAAGAACGCCTGAACCACGCAGGTATTTCCGTCTATTGCTGCCGCGATAATGTCCTTATCGAGCATGTCGCTGTTGGTTATCTTCTGCTTCTGTGCCACAGCCTGCACGCTCGCTAAGAGGTCGCGGTACACCGCCGCCTCCTCAAACTCCAGATTTTCTGACGCGTTTTCCATCCTCTCCTTAAGCGAATTAATCACATTGCCGTAATTTCCGTTCAGAAATTCAAGAGTTCTGTTGATGTTCTCCCTGTACTCCTCCTTGGATATATAGCCCTGACACGGCGCATCGCACTGCTTGATATGGTAGTTGAGACAAGGACGCTCCTTTCCTATATCCCTCGGCAGGCATCTGTTGCAGGTTCTTATCTTATAGAGCTTTCTTAACAGCTCAATCGTGTCCTTCACGGCACCCGCACTGGTGTAGGGTCCAAAATACTTCGCCTTGTCCTTTTTTAACTCACGCGAAAAGAGGACTCTCGGGAAGTCCTCATTAACAGTAACCTTTATATACGGATATGTCTTATCATCCTTGAGCATCGTGTTGTACTTAGGCCGGTGTTCCTTGATAAGATTGTTCTCGAGCACAAGCGCCTCGAGCTCCGAGTCAGTTATGATATATTCAAAATAACTCACATGACTGACCATCTGACGTATCTTCTCGGTGTGGTTTCTCGACGACTGAAAATACTGCCTGACCCTGTTTTTCAAGCTTATCGCCTTACCCACATAAATGATGTTGTCATGGTCATCGTGCATTATATAAACTCCCGGTTTCCCCGGGAGTTTCTTCAATTCCTCTTTAATTACAAACATACTTCTTCTCCAACTTTACAGCTTGTTATACACAACAAGCTCATTCTAAGGCATCACAGCTTATTGTCCACAACAAGTCCCTTCACGTCCTCCGCCGAGAGCTGAAGCTGTGCTACCATAAGTCCCATCGACTTCTCAGGGCTCTTAGCCGTGTCGCCCGAACTTATCTTGTTCACATCATCGAGTGCATTGTCAATCTCATACATAAGTTCTTCGTCGCTGTCGTCCTTATGCTCCTCTCCCTTAGCCTTCTCGATACGCTGCTCAAGTTCCTTCTGTTCCTGCTTCTTCTCGAGCGCGTCCTCCTTTTCCTTCTCCATATCCTCATCAATATTGTCGACAGCGTCCTGCATTACCTGTCCGATAATCTCCTTTGAAGCTGCCTCGGTTATCTGCTGTCCCTGCTTCTTAGCATCCAGCATGTCATGTGTCTTGAGACGCTCTATGGCAAGATTTCTGTTAAAGGCATAATCTCCGACAATCCCCTTCATATTATCCGATATCTTCTGCCTGCACGTTTTCTCATCATTATCAAGTGACAACATTCTCTGATGATAATCAGACAAACCTTTTGCATATAGCTCCTTATATCTTGCATACTCCTCGTCGCTAAGAACAGCCTGCGGATTTCCCATCGAGTCCCTGCCTCTTCTGAGGATGTCAAGATCCTTAGCCTCCTCGCTGTCCTCAGTCACTCCGTACAGCTCGTTGGTATTCTCCTTCTCCTTCTGAATATCGGATATCATACTCCTCGTTTCCTCATTCTCCGCATAGAGCTTCTTGGCATGTGCACTCTTCTCTTCCGCCGTGTCATCTAACTTCTTATCACTGTTATACACATCAAGCATAATCTCCATTGCAAGGCTTTTCGCCTTCTTTCTCTTCTCCTCGACCAGATCCTCACCGAGATTGAGCTGGTTGCCGTTGATTGTGAGTCCATTTCCGGTCTCGGTGGTCTTACCGCTGTCGGCCTTTGTATCCTGCTTCTCAGTGGACTTAGAAGCCATCGAGGAAACTGCTCCTCTCGTATTATCCGCAATATTAGAATTATTATCAATTCTCATTGGTGTGCACCTCTTTCTTATTTTCTATATACCGCCTCGATATTCCATCTTCACATTGCGGCGGTAAAAAAACTTCATTTTCTTTATATTTTAATGAAACTTTACCGCCTACTCAACTTAATTTTGCCTACAGGCGGTATATTTTTTCATAATTAACCATTGGGTGGCTTATAAATTTCAAATTTTACCGCTTAAAATAGGAACTATTAACCATGAGCGGTAATAACAGATATATTTTTTTAAATTCAGCCCGTTTTCTACCGCCCCGCTCACAGTATCCAGGGTTCAGGCGGTAAAACTCTCGGGAATTACATTTCACATCTGTAAGACCGCTCCGGATTTGCCATAGCTTCTAAAACAAGAAAGAATTCTGCATTGCAGAATTCTCCGCCTGAGGCGGGTCGCCTAAGCGACATAATTCAGTTCCGCCGCAGTGCGTTCCTGCCCGGAGGGCTTTTATATAATAATTATATAAAAAGCCGATACAATCTGTTATAGATTATATCGGCTTCTCACCGCTCTATCTTAATATAAGGCGATTATAATTCAAATATTTAATTCTTGTTCTCACCTGACATGCTTTCATTTCCGACTTCAACCCGAACCGTCACGGCGTTCTCCGCACCAGTCGCAGCCGTCACAGTCTCCGCATCCCCCTGCGCCGTAGCCGCTTCCTCGTTATCGCCCTCAGCCGCCACCTCATTATTATCGTTGTCAGCATCAGTGCCTTCCGGCTTGATGCCCTTAACCTCGTTGAATATCTCCATGAACTCTTTGCCCGTGATGGTCTCCTTCTCAATGAGGAAATCAGCCACCTTGTCGAGCACGTCACGGTTCTGCGCGAGCATATCCTTGACCTTTGCATAGGCATCCTTTAAGACATTCTTCACCTCGTCATCTACATCGGCGGCTGTCCTGTCAGAACAGTTTAACACAGTTCTTCCGTCGAGGTACTGGTTCTCCACGGTCTCAAGTCCCATAAGCCCAAACCTGTCCGACATTCCGTAAAGTGTAATCATGTTGCGGACAAGCTTCGTCGCCCTCTCGATATCATTCGAGGCGCCCGTCGTGACTGAGTTGAACACTATCTCCTCCGCCGCACGTCCGCCGAGAAGAGTGTATATTCTTGTCATAAGCTCTTCCTTGCTCATGAGGTACTTCTCCTCCTCAGGAACCTGCATCGTGTAGCCGAGCGAGCCCATGGTTCTCGGAACTATCGTAATCTTCTGAACCGGCTCCGCGTTCTTGCTCAGCGCTGTCACAAGTGCATGACCGACCTCGTGGTAGGATACAATCTTCTTCTCCTGTGGGCTTAGAAGTCTGTCCTTCTTCTCCTTACCTGCGATGACAACCTCGACCGACTCAAACAAATCCTTCTGGCTGACAACCCCCCTGCCGTTCTTTACGGCGTTGATTGCCGCCTCGTTAATCATATTGGCAAGGTCTGAACCCACAGCGCCTGCCGTTGCAAGGGCTATAGCCTCCAAATCGACGGTATCGTCCATGAGCACGTCCTTTGAATGTACCTTCAATATGTTGACTCTTCCCTTCAAATCAGGCTTGTCGACAATTATTCTTCTGTCAAAACGTCCAGGTCTTAACAGCGCCTTATCGAGCACGTCAGGTCTGTTCGTCGCCGCGAGTATAAATACACCCTTTGAAGGGTCAAAGCCGTCCATCTCGGCGAGAAGCTGGTTGAGCGTCTGCTCTCTCTCGTCATTTCCACCACCGTATCTCGAATCACGGCTCTTTCCGATGGCATCAATCTCATCGATAAATATGATACATGGCGCCGACTGCTGTGCCTGCTTAAAGAGGTCACGCACTCTCGATGCACCGACACCTACGAACATCTCCACGAAATCCGAACCTGAAAGCGAGAAGAACGGAACTCCCGCCTCACCCGCTACTGCCTTCGCAAGGAGTGTTTTACCTGTTCCCGGAGGGCCCACTAAAAGGGCACCTTTAGGAAGCTTCGCTCCGATATGTGTGTACTTGGCAGGATTGTGAAGGAAATCAACTATCTCCGTCAGCGACTCCTTAGCCTCGTCCTGACCCGCAACGTCCTTAAAAGTAACACCTGTTGCCTTTTCCATTCCATACATCTTGGCGTTAGACTTGCCGACGCCCATCATTCCGCCACCGCCTGACATTCTCTTGAACACAAAACTGAATATAAAGTATATGAGCACCCACGGAACTATATACACGAGCACGAAATCGAGTATCGATGAGCTCTTGTCCTGTATCTTCACATTGTACTCGATATTGTTATCCTTCATGTACTGGATAACATCCTCATCATAGATATAGCCGGTATAGTAGGTTAATTTAAGTCCCTCTATAGGCTGTGTTTTAGGAGTAATATGAATGACGTCCTGATCATACACGACCTTTGACACGTTACCATTATCAAGCATTTTAAGGAAGTCCGTATAGGTTATCTCCTGGCTGGTGCTGTTGTGAAGGAATGTATTCACGCAGCTTATTCCCAGTACCGTGATGACTCCCGCTATCAGTAGTATCAATATGGTCTGATTAAAACGGTTTCCCTTATTGCCGTCCTTGTTATTCTGGTTCTGATTTTTACTGTTTTTCTCGTCCACGAATCAATCTCCCAACTTTTTGGCATTTTTATTTTGCTTTATAATAAGAAAGCGATGCCTTTACATATAATACCATTATCTACCATGATAAATCAATACGATTATTGTTAAAAAAATGTTAAAATATTCTCTGTAGCATTATACCCATAAGTCTCCAAAAATATAGTAATCACACAAATCCACATTCATAAAAAATTAAAATATGAGATTGAATTTAATAATATTTTTTTCTATAATGAGTTTGATTTAAAAAAATAAGAAATGAGGTTTCCCAATGAAAATGACAGGCTTCGATAATGACGCTTATGTAAAAATGCAGTCCGAGAAGATTTCCGAGCGAATTGCCAAGTTCGGCGGCAAGCTGTATCTCGAGTTCGGCGGCAAGCTTTTTGACGACTTTCACGCATCCCGTGTGCTTCCGGGCTTCAAACCGGACAGCAAGATTGTTATGCTCTCCAAGTTAAAAGACAAGGCTGAAATAGTTATAGCAATCAATTCCAGTGATATTGAAAAAAATAAGGTCAGGGCTGACCTTGGCATCACTTATGACATGGATGTTCTGCGCCTTATCGATGCTTTCCATGACTACGGTCTCTATGTAGGCAGTGTCGTCCTCACCCGTTTCTGCAACCAGCCAAGCGTTATCGCATACCAGAAAAAGCTCGAGGCGCTCGGTATCAAGGTGTACCGCCACTATCCTATCGAGGGCTACCCCTCAAACATTCCTTTTATCGTTAGCGACGAGGGCTACGGAAAGAACGACTACATCGAGACAAGCCGCTCACTCATCGTCGTAACCGCACCGGGGCCGGGAAGCGGCAAGATGGCAACCTGCCTCTCACAGCTATACCACGACAACAAGCGCGGAATTTCTTCCGGCTACGCAAAGTTCGAGACCTTCCCTATCTGGAACCTCCCGCTTGACCACCCTGTCAATCTCGCCTATGAGGCTGCCACAGCCGACTTAAACGATGTCAACATGATTGACTCCTTCCATCTCGCCGCTTACGGCGAAACCACCGTCAACTACAATCGTGATATAGAGATATTCCCGGTTCTCAACACGATGTTTGAGCGCATATTAGGTTCATCACCGTACAAATCACCTACGGACATGGGTGTAAATATGGCAGGCTGTTGCATAGTCGATGAAGAAGCTGTACGCGCCGCCGCCAAGGAGGAGATACTGCGCCGTTATCACAATCTTCTCTGCCAGAAGCGACAGGGAACCATCGGCAACGAGCCGATTTACAAGCTTGAGCTTCTCATGTCAAAGGCGGGCATCAAACCGTCAGACCGTCCACTCGTCCCTGCAGCTCTTGAGCTTGCACAGCGCACAGGCAACCCTGCTGCCTCGATTGAGCTGCCTGACGGTACAGTCATAACAGGCAAGACAGGCTCCCTTCTCGGGGCTTCGTCCGCAATGCTCCTCAACGCCCTAAAGACCTTGGCGGGAATACCTGATGATATAGACCTCATTTCCCCTAAGGTAATCGAGCCTATACAGAAGCTCAAGGTTGACTATCTCGGCAACCACAACCCGCGCCTGCACACGGACGAGATTTTAATCGCCCTATCCATCTGTGCAGCCGAGGACGATAACGCGCGCCGCGCATTTGACCAGCTCTCCAAGCTTGAAGGCTGTGACGTACACTCCACCGTTATACTCGCATCGGTTGACCGCGACATATTCAGAAAGCTCGGCGTGAACTTAACATGCGAACCTGAATACCAGACAAACAAGCTCTACCACAGATAAAAATACGGCTCCTAATTTTGTTATGTTTTACCGTGAAATAAACGAATAATCTAAAGTCAAAAGTGGCAAAATGATAATTCCATTCAATGTGATTTTGTAGTAGAATGTAGAATATTGTTTTTGTAATAAAAACATTTCAGGCAGACCCAGTCCTGAAAAAACACAACTTAAAATATACGGAGGTTCGTCATGGTAAAGTACGTTTTTGTAACAGGCGGTGTAGTATCCGGTCTTGGCAAGGGTATCACCGCAGCATCACTTGGCCGTCTTTTGAAGGCCAGAGGCTATTCGGTAACAATGCAGAAGTTCGACCCTTATATCAACATTGACCCGGGCACAATGAATCCTATTCAGCACGGAGAGGTCTTTGTTACGGACGATGGAGCTGAGACTGACCTTGATCTCGGACATTATGAGCGTTTTATCGACGAGAGTCTCGGCAAGAATTCCAATGTCACCTCCGGTAAGGTATACTGGTCGGTTCTCTCGAAGGAGCGCCGCGGCGACTTCGGCGGAGGAACCGTTCAGGTTATTCCTCACATCACGAATGAGATTAAGAGCAGACTTTTCCGCGACTTCACGAGCGAAGAGACGAAGATTGCGATTGTCGAGGTCGGCGGCACGGTCGGAGATATCGAGAGCCAGCCGTTTCTCGAGGCACTCCGCCAGTTCCAGCACGAGGTCGGCAAGGAGAACGCACTCTTCCTGCACGTCACACTCATTCCTTATCTCAAGTCCTCGGGCGAGATGAAAACGAAGCCTACGCAGGCGAGCGTAAAGGAGCTTCAGGGAATGGGAATACAGCCCGACATCATCGTATGCCGCTCCGAGTACCCTCTTGATAAGGGCATAAAGGACAAGATTGCCCTCTTCTGTAACGTGCCGAGCTCACATGTACTCCAGAACCTCGATGTAGAATATCTCTACGAGGCACCTCTTGCAATGGAGGAGGAGCACCTTGCACAGGTTGCCTGTGAGTGTCTCAATCTTCCGTGCCCTGAGCCTGACCTTGCGGACTGGAAGGCAATGTGCACCGCACTCAAGCACCCTCACGGTGAGGTATCCGTGGCGCTCGTCGGCAAATATACGCAGCTCCACGATGCATATATCAGCGTTGTCGAGGCTCTAAAGCACGGCGGCATCGCAAACGGCGTGTCCGTCAGCATAAAGTGGGTTGACTCGGAGAAAGTTACCGCGGAGAATGCGGCAGAATTTTTCGGCGACGTATCTGGAATTATCGTTCCCGGCGGCTTCGGCGACAGAGGCATTGAGGGAATGATTCAGGCTATACGCTACGCAAGAGAAAACAAGCTCCCGTTCCTCGGACTCTGCCTTGGCATGCAGCTCACCATCGTGGAATTTACAAGAGATGTCATCGGCTTCAACGATGCTCACAGCGTCGAGTTTCTTCCGGGAACCACCCACCCTGTCATTCACCTTATGCCTGACCAGGAGGGCATCGACGACATAGGAGGAACACTCAGACTCGGCTCATACCCATGTATCCTTGATGAGACATCGAAGGCATACGCTCTCTACGGCGAGAAGGAGATTCACGAGAGACACCGCCACAGATACGAGGTCAACAATGATTTCAGAAACGTGCTCACCGAGAACGGCATGATGCTCTCGGGAATGTCACCTGACGGAAGAATTGTCGAGATGGTAGAGTTAAAAGACCATCCATGGTTCATCGGAACACAGGCTCACCCTGAATTCAAGTCCCGCCCTAACAGACCTCACCCGTTATTCCGCGGATTTATTGAGGCAGCGCTCAAGGAGCAGGAGAGCAGATAAGCAATATAACAATTAAATGAGCAGAATAGCTTTATGCAAAAATACAGCACCCGGCAGGGCGCTGTATTTTTTTACTCTTATGCATTAATTATATTTTCAGTAACCGTATAACGGTAATCGCAGTACTCCCTAACCGCGTACGCATCAAAATACTCCTTCTCCCTCGGTATCCACTTGTCCTTAAACAGCTTTAGCCGTTGCTCTCCGACACGCTTTAACAGGCGCTCCAGCCGTATATTGTCCTCAATATCAAGAAAGAGCGTTATCACCCTTCTGTCCGCGTTTTTCTCGTAGAACCTTCGCAGTACCGGGTGGCAGGAGTATGTACCCTCTATGATATTTATTTTTGTCGCTTTTAACGGTGTGGCTCCCATATAGCTCTGGCTGATGCAGTCAAAGGGTCTGTACAGGATATCCTGTCCTTTCGCGAGCGGCTCCTCTACCTCAGCCACAAATCTATCGAAATTAATGTTGCCGCCCGGCTCACTGAGCCTCTTTTCAGTCTGCATCACTATCGGCAGATAGAAGTCGTCAATATGAAATACATTGCAGGAATACCGTCTGCCTAGCTCATCGGCGAGGGTCGTCTTGCCGGAACCGCACATTCCGTCGATTACCAGCAGAAGCTCCGTCCCTTCTGACGCTGCAGCCTCTAACTGCCGCATTATCTCTTCAATTATCTGACTCATACCTTTATTTACCCGAAGCCTGTCCTGACACTGTGGATCTGCTCTCATTTCCCATGCTAAGAGGCACGACCTTGGCGCGCTTTAAAGCTACCATGATTACCGGAATGAGTACAAGCTGTACGATAATTCCCGGAATGGCGTTAATAAATGCACCCGATATGAACATCTTCCATGTAAAAGCGTTTCCGCCTATTCCAAGCAGAATAACCTCGGCCAGAGCCCACACTGCTCTTCCGGCTAACATCGCCGTTATAAGTGATATGTAGAGCATCTTTGTGCACTGCCACTTAGCATGACTGTATAGAAATCCGCTGACGAAGCCGTACATGGCCATCTCAAAAGCCATCGCTATCGCCGTCGGGTATATCGGCGGCATTCCAAAGAGCAGGCCTCTTACAATAGGGAGTAGAAAACCTATCGCGGCACCGTACTGCCAGCCGACGATAAGACCACACAGTAGCACCGGAATGTGCATCGGCAGAAGCATTCTTCCTATTGTCGGTATCTGACCTATAAGAAAAGGCAGAACTATTCCCACAGCGAACAGCATTGCCGTCACGGCAAGCTTTTTTACTTTGTTCATCACTATATTCCTCCTAAAAAAATTGACCCTCATCCCAACGATAAATATACACCTAAAGTTGGGTTTAGGGTCAATAGTTTTTATACTATATTCTTCATATTAATAGTGTGTTTTCTTCGAGAAATAGAACACTGTCAGCAAATCAGATACACCGTTATATATAAGTGCGATACCTATTATTCTGAACAGAAGCTCCGCAGTTCCGAACGGATTTATCAGAATGAGAATACCGAACACAAGGCTCAGTATTGCGATGATGAGCACCGTCACGCTTCCGTCAGCCTTATACTTCATCATATCAAGAGCCTCCTGAAGCTTCACAATTCCACTTATCACGATTAATATTCCGAGTATAAAAGGCACTATGGAAATAATAAAACCTGCTCCAAAATAAAGGAACGCCGCTATGACAAAATACACAATTCCTTTTACGACGCCGCCATTTCCGACACTGTATTTATCCCTAAAATACGAAACAAGCGACACAACGCCTATAACCGCTGCAACAATTGCAAGAATATGAACTATTGTTACAAGTGCCGTACCCGGCTTTATCAAGAGTATAAAGCCAAGTATAAGATAAGCTATCGATGACCACACTACATCCTTACGGATTTTTTCAAATAAATTCATGGTTCCCTCCGTTTCCGTGAACACATGTGTACTCCATGCGTTTTTCTGACACACTGCCCACAAATATTTTTTCTATTGTTTTCTACAAGTATACCATTATTTTCTGAAAATAACTATTATATTTTAATAAAATTAATTAAAAAATACGGCCGAATTCTGCATGGCTGCCACACACCACACTCATTCACTAATCGGCTACGCTCTTCGCGTTAGGATAAATTTTCTCCATTTTGGCATCGTCGTAGTGCTCATCCATCCACACCTGCCATTTATCCGCCGCCTCTATATTCTTTCCTCTCTCGTCATACCTTATGAGTGCAAGTCCCGACACAGCTATATTGCACAGCATGAACACAATAAGCAGCCAGGTCGCTATCTTTCCGGCAAGAACAGGTATCTTCTCGATGAGTGCCGATGCCCTCGGATAGAGAAGCTTGAACCACACGACCGCCGCTATTCCCCAGAAAAAGCAATAGAGAAGGTTAATTCTTCCACCGAGGTTGAACGGTATCTTGCTATAGTCCCAGAACACCTTGCCGAAAACAATCTCCGTGAACACGCTGCACAGATACTCATAGGCACCTCCAAGGAGCGTTCCCGTCCAGAAGAGGAAGCTGTCACTCTTGTTCCTGTACTTGTAGAGCATCGCCGTTGCCGCTGCGATTGCAAGTCCCCAGACTATGCTGAACGGCCCCCACACAACACTGCTTCTGCTCATCCACACTCCTGCCGTTATGCGGCAGAATATCGTCTCCGTTATGTCACCTAAGAATGCGCCGATGAAGAACAGCATGACCACCTTGTAGAAGTCACAACCCTGTGCGAACACTTTCTTGTTCCTAGGCGCATCAGCGACCTTGGCAGCCTTCGGGTATGCCCTATGTATACGCCTGTCCATGGTACGGTCGATTGCCCTTGCAAGCCTGACGCCCACGGACGCTATCGCATCGTTTGCCTCCTCCCATCTTTCAGGGTGCCTGCTCTTTCCCTTTGCAAGAATATACGACGCGAGTACATCGACAGCGAGCACGGCTACAAGCACAATCAGCACAATATGTAAAAGAAGCTGCGGAATTACACCAATTATATTTAACAGAAACCTGTTGGCAAACCTCACAACCACATATCCAAGTGCTCCCTTTATAAGAGAAAACGGCAGGCATATATATCCATCAAGATTCCACTTTATATTGCTGTAATTCCACCATCTCTCATGATATATCCTCTCTATGAGCTTTCCTGCTGCCAGCTCAATGACGGCCGCATACACCGTCGCGAACAAAAACAGCCAGAAGCCGCTAAGCTCATGTAAACCCACCGTCATAAGCACCGCAGCGATGCCGTACACAATACACAGCGGTCCACTCACAAGTCCCCTGTTCACAAAATGCTTCTGTCTTATAGCCGCATAGGTGGTCTCAAACAGCCACCCTATAAAAGAATATATGAAGAACAGCCACAGAAGCCCGTATATAGAAATATTATTCATCGCCCGTTTCCTTTCATACTTTCATAAGTTTTTTTACCGCTTTAAGACAACACCGTCACTTTTTCACCCTCCATGCTCCTGCATGTAAAGTACAATATCTGTGCGTCCGCTGCATACTCCTTGAGGTATCTGAGCGCGTTCCCCGCCCTCTCATCATCATATTGCAGCAAAACGTCATCGAGCATGAGCGGAAGTCTCTCTTCCCCCTCCGTTATGAGCTCCGTCATCGCAAGTCTCAGCGAGAGATATGCCTGATCCGTCGTGCCGTTGCTGAGATACTTCCACTCGTGGTAGCCTCCGTCCTTAGGCTTAGCCTGTATGGAGTATTCCTTGTCGACCATGACCTTCTCATATCTTCCGCCCGTCAGCCTGTCAAAAATCTGAGCTGTCTTTTCGTTAAGTATAGGTCCAAAGCTCCTGCTTACATCGTCAACGGCAGCCTGCATATTCTCCTGTGCCAGCACAAGCGCATCGTAGAGTTCCTTCTTGCGCTCATACTCCTCCGTCAGCCCGGCTGACATTCTCCTGAGCTCACTCTCGTCGTGTTCCGGGCTTCTAAGCATCAGTGCAAGCTCGCCAAGCTGTCCCCTTATGTCCTCCATGACGGACTCATTGTCCTCTATGGCGGCACTTATCGTCCGCATGTCCAGTTCTGACGCATCGCAAGACATGTCCTTAGATAACTCCTGCATCTGCGTCCTAAGCTCACCGCACCTTCCATTATTGGCTGCAAGCTGCTCATCAAGCCCGGCTATGATGCCTTCAAGCTCCCTGTAGGACTGCACGTCCCCTGCCTGAGCCCTGAGTTTTCCGCCGAACAATGCAGCTTTCTCCCTCAGTCTGTTGTACCCGGTACGCACTCTCTCCGGGTCATCGTCTCCGACAAAGCTTCTGTACTCCTTCTCTGCCTCGGCAAGCTCAGCCACCGCCGCATCGTACAAGCTCTTGTTGACCGTCGCCTCCTCATTCTCCTGCGCCAGCCTCTCGAGCTCAGACAACGTGGCAACACCGTACTTTGCATATATGACATCAAGTGTCCTGCGGCACTCTGCAAGTTCCCTGCTCGTTATCGCGTCGAAATCACAGCCTGTGTCGGGATACAGTCCATCTCCCTTGTCAAAGAGTCTGCCCTTCTCACGCTCAAAACTGTTGTTCGCATCCGCTCTCTCCTGTGCAAGCCTTTTTATAAGCTGCTCTGTATCATTCAGACGGCGCGCATGCTCCTCCGACTGCCTCTTGTACCCCGAGAAAATAACCGCACCTATTCCCGCAAAGACAAAAGCACCTATAAGACAGAATATTGACACCGTGAATGTCAGCACGGCTGCCACAACTGCGGCAAGCAAAAAAGCGGCGCTCACTATAAGTCTCGTCTTTTTTACTTCCGGTATCTTCTCAATCAGCCCCCGCGCGTCGGCCTCCTTACTCTTTGCTTCCTGCTTTCTTGCAAGCGCCGGTCTGTAGCTGTCGCTTATCCTCTCGCTTAGGTAACACAGTTTTTCCTTGTTCGACTCCTGCGTTCTCGCGAGCATCACGTCCTCCCTGCTCACCGCTGCGCCCGAGGTTTTTCTCGACCCGAGCTCCTCGACCTGTGCCTGTTTCGCCGACATGACATGCCTGAGCTCATCTGCGCGCCTCATATATTCCGATACCGTGTTGTAGTTATAATTCTGTCCTTTGAATGAATCTGCCTCCTCCTCAAGCCGTCTGCCCTCCGCCATAAGCTCATTAAGCTGTCCGCGCCTTTTTTCGAGAATACCTTTCTCTGCCACGCTCTGCTCCATGGTCTCATTTAACCTGAAAAGCTGCTCCTCCCGTTTCAAGCTGCTCCTTTTCCTGCCACATTCGTCCAGCTCAGCCTCTAAGCGCGACCTTCTCTCCATATACTGTGCCTGCTGCCTTACAAGCTCCTCGTTCTTTAAAAGCTCCGCCTGCACACTCCCAAGCTCCTCCGTAAGCTGCACAAGCCTTCCCTTACTGCCGCTCTTTGACATCAGAAGCTCCTTCGCCCTTGTAAGCCTTTGAAGCACGGTCGACTGTGAGACCTCCTCATCCATCGTGGTCACAAGATTTGACAACCTGACAGCTATATCCTCGTTCGTCTGCCCACTGCCCGTAAAGCCGCCAAAGCCGCTTATATACACACTCTTTTCAAAGCTTCCGACATCTATTCCGAAGAAGCGGTGCCCTATCTCCTCATCTCTCCCCAGCTCAAGCTCCTCGCCCGTCTGCGCGTCATACAGCCTCACGATATCCGTCTTTATGGTCTTTTTGAACACCTTGCGTATTCTGTACTGCCGTCCCGCATAGGTAAATTCCAGTTCTCCGCACATCGCAGAGCCGTCCCACGGTGCATATTTTTTTCTGAGGCTCTTGCCTATATCCGAGCTCTTCTCCTGCGCCGTCCTTCCGTAGAACATCATCTCAATAAATGCCATTATGGTCGATTTACCCGCCTCATTGTCACCGTAAATAATGTTCATTCCGTCATGAAAGTCAAGCCTGTAATTCTTGAACTTTCCGAAACTTTCTATATAAATACCGTTAATTCTCATCTACTCCCACCTCCCCGTCAAATGCCCTTATTCCAAGCTCGAGCGCCTTCCGGTAAAGACGTGCCCCCTTCTCATTGCCCGCCTGCTCCTGCGCTCTTATGCCGTCCAACATTCTCGCTGTGTACATGCCCTTTAAGGAGTTTTCCTTTGCAAGCTCCTCGTAGTCGAGCAGAAGCCTTGTGTTGTCCCTCATTTTTATATAGAAGAATTTTCCGGAGAGCTGTGCCGACAGTTCCTCCACGGAGACTGCCGCCTCCTCGCCTATATCTCCGATTAGCGTTATCTTGTAGAGATTATCCTCCACCCTGTTCTCCGACAGGAGCACTGTGAATGCATCGTCCTCCGTAACGCTCAGCGCCGCCCTGCATATCCTGTCGACGACCTCAGCTCTGTCCGTGGCTCCTGATACGTCGACATTCACATGATAGTATCGCCTTCTCGACGTGCTGACGTACTCGGTTATCAACTCGTGCCTGCCAAGCAGAAGCTTGGAGAGCTCTCCCGTGTAAAATCCCTTTATGCCGTCCTCGTCGAAGCCCTGCCCCTCTATAGTTCCGGAATATGCGTACAGCGTATCGCCAATTTTCTGAACTCTCGTCTGCTTATGGACATGTCCAAGCGCCAGATAATCTATGCCGCTCTTTTCGATATCCTCGTCCGTAATCGCGTTGTACTCACTTTTTCCGCTCTTTCCGACAAGCTGTCCGTGGAGTATTCCGATATTTATAAGCTCGTCCTTTGGCAGCCTCACACCCATCAAAAGTCTGTCCGTCACATAGCAGCTCTCAAAACCACAGCCCCATATGCGATAACCCTTCTCCTTGTTTTCAATGACCCTTGGCGTACCGCCAAATATCGTCACATTACCGCTCCACCCGTCCTGTCTGTACGGCGATGTTATGGTGTAAGGGTCGTGATTGCCCGGCGCTATGTAGATATCCGTCGCCGGAATAGTCGAAAATGCGTCCTTAATCTGCTGCACGGCCGCCTCCTCCACGTTCTCGCTGTCAAACAGGTCACCCGCAATCAGCAGTATATCCACCTCCTCATCGCGGCAATACTCAACAATGCGGAGAAAGCTCTGCAAAATCTCCGCCTTTCTCTGTCTGCTCCTTAACCTGTTGAGCGCAAATTCCATGCCGATATGCACATCGGCGCAATGAACAAATTTCATACGTCCTCCTCATTTTATTATTACATACAAAACTAAGATTGCCAAATTACACATAAAAGCGTATATTATACTTACGTTTGGAAAAATAATACATAATACATCAGGTAATTGATAAGGAGTCCTCTTATGTCTGAGAACCGGAAAACCAATTTTATACGTCAGGGCACCATTCTTGCCATGGCATCGATAATTGTACGAATGATAGGCATTGTGTACCGCATACCGGTCGCCAACATCATCGGCGATGAGGGAAACGGCATCTACGGCGCCGCCTATGAGATATACAATCTGGCGCTTATCCTCTCCTCCTACAGCCTGCCTCTTGCCGTATCGAAGCTTCTGTCGGCACAGCTTGCAAAGGGCTGTTACAGAACCGGAAAGAAGATATTCAACGCCGCACTCATATTTTCCTGCATATCCGGCGGTCTGATGGCTCTGCTCATCTTCTTCGGAGCCGGATTTATAGAAGAACATTTCTACAGCAATTTTACAGGAATTGCCGTCCCATTAAAAGTACTTGCAGTGACAATTTTCGTTGTCGCACTGCTCGGAACCCTGAGAGGCTTCTTTCAAGCGAGAAAGACCATGATACCTACAGCGATATCGCAGGTGCTTGAGCAGATTGTAAACGCCGCCGGAAGCATATTCTTCGCATGGTCCTTCATACGCGGACATGCCGACTCCGAGATTGCCGCAGGCTGGGGTGCCGCAGGCTCCACGATGGGAACCCTGCTCGGTGCCGCCACAGGACTCTTCTTCCTTGTATTTGTTTACATTATATATCATCCTATTGTGAAAAAACAGATACAACATAACCGCAGTATCGACGATACAACGTATCTTGAAATATACAAGATGCTGATTGCAACCATCATTCCCGTCATTCTTGGTCAGACCGTGTACCAGCTAAGCGGAGTAATCGACAGCATGATGTTCTCGGGGCTCGCTGTCGGCGACAATGTATCAACGCTGTACGGTGTGTACAGCACCAAGTACAAGCTCCTCGTGAACGTACCTATCGCCATTGCCTCTGCGATGGCATCGTCGCTCATACCGACACTGGTTGCCGCATTCACAAAGGGTGACAAAAAGGGCATGAAGCAGAAGATATCCGTCTCGATAAAGGTGAATATGATTGTCGCATTTCCATGTGCCTTCGGTCTGACCTTCCTCGGAGGTCCGATCGTGCGTATGTTGTTCCCGTCCTCAGACTATAAGCTGGGCGGCTGGCTGTTGGCAGCCGGAAGCACCGCCGTCATATTCTATGCGCTGTCGACAGTTACCAACGCCGCACTACAGGGCATAAACCTCATGCGTATGCCGGTAAAGCATGCCGCAATATCCCTCGGAATACATGTGGTGCTCGTGTTTATACTTCTTAGGTTTACCAAACTTGGAATATACACCCTCGTAATCGGAAACGTGACCTACCCGCTCGTGGTGTGTATCCTCAATTCCATCTGTGTAAAAAGACGTCTGCACTACAGACAGGAATATAAGACAACCTTCATAATTCCTGCCGTATCAAGCGCCGTGATGGGAGCCTGCGCGTACCTTATATATCGTCTGGGCTACGCTGCCATACACTCTAACACGGTCTCCTGTCTCATCGCGGTAATAGCCGCGGTTATTATCTATTTTGTACTTATATTACTTCTGGGTGGATTAAAGGAGAGCGACCTGCCCGACTTCCCTATGGGAATGCGTATCGGACGTGTCGCCAAGAAGCTTCATCTTATGTAATGCCTGTGATTATTATCTGAATTTAATCTGTACCATGCACTGACAGCAGGACTATACTTCCCTGCTGTCAGTTTTTTTATTCTCAAAATACACGAAGCTGTCTATGGCATCTAAGATATCCTTAAAGGTATCACGCTTTGCCTCCTCGATATATCTGTTGAGTATTTCCCTCTCGCGCTCACCCTTGTAGCGCCCATAGAAGATATCATACAGATTATGTCCCCTGACATATATTCGTATATTCTCCATATTTTCTATGATATCCTCGCGGCTCTCTATCTTTACGCCGAGCCGTTCACACATATTTTTCATGCTCTTTAACTTAAAAAGATATTCCTTATACTTCGCATAAAGTATGTCATAAAACTGGTCGACACTCTTAACCACGCCGATTTTAGTCATTATCTCCGGGTCAAGAAAATAGTTCTCAAAAGAGTAATACTTGAGTATGAGCACATTCTTCTCCGTCACGCGCGGAAGATTTCCCTTGTCAGCCTTTCCCCTGTCCCTGTAGTAGCCGCAGAGCTGTCTTTTCAGCTCGTCGGCGTCCTTCGCGTCGCCGTCGCGTATCATAAGAAACTGGTCCTTTATGTAGAGTTTATTGATGTATTTTAAGTTGGCGTAAGTCTTTATGTTGGTACAGCTGTTTGTCGCAATAATGGCAACGCGCCTGAGCTGCCCGTCCTCATCGTAGGTTTCACTGTAGTATTTTCTAAGAAGCAGAGGCAGCCTGCTCTCGTCCTGCTTTCCCTCGACGAAGAAAACGAAGCTGACGTTCATAAGGTCGTTCGCCGAATAGCCGAGGTCGTTTAATATCCTGTCAATGTCCGGCTTCTCCCTCACCTGCGTGTAGCCCTCGTCGTCCCTGTACACCTGTTTAATCTGTCTTGAATTAAAGTTAAATATCATGTTCGGCGAGTGCGTCGAGAAAATCACCTGATTTTTCTTCGAGAGCTTATACAAAATCTCGCCCGCATTCTTCTGTAGCTGCGGGTGCAGATAGCTCTCCGGATCCTCAATCATAATGATGCACGGAACCTTATCCTCGTCCTCCGCGTAGGTCTCAAGGAGCGACAGAATATACATGCTCTTGAGTCCCTCGCCCATCTCGGATATCGTGTTCGTAAAGCCCTGTGTCTCGTTCTCTACATATACCTGCGGTATAGCGTTACGCATCAGCGCATCGTCAACCTTGAGCCGCAGCGTGTCACGCCCTCCGTTTTTGATGAAATTGCTATTGAGCCTCTCAAGAAAATCATGCATGTCAAGCCTCGTGAGCTTATACTGGAAAAGCCTTGCCGACTCAAAAAGATTGAGTTCCGACGCCTTCTTATTCTCAATCATGCCTATGCACTGAAAGCAGTTATCACATCGTTTTCCCGCATCGAACATACAGTTTCCGTCAGACAGAAGCTTTAACTCCCTGTCCCCAAGAAAAATATCCCTCTGCAATGCCTCAAGCTCCCTGTCATGCGATATGAAATGAAGTGTCGGGAACACCTCCGGGATATGCCTGTTGTCCTTCTTAACCCCGTCAAAATAGCGGATTTTTCCCTCGGCGTTTGCGATAAACGTGAACGAGAGCACCCCCTCACTGTCCTGCGCCTCCTTTACATAGGACGGCAGCTTCGCCCTGAAATCCTTCTCCCACGCCGAATATCTCTTATAGTGGCTCACCACACCGTACCTGTTAAGCAGCGTCAGGTCAGCCTGCGTAATCTCAAGCCTCACCCCTATCTCAATATTGCTCCCCGCTGTGTTGAAGTCCTCCTTGCGTATCGCATACTGCCCCGCGACAGCCCTCACAGCGTCCAGTATGACCGTCTTACCCACACTGTTCTTCCCGACGATGATGAACGCGCTCTCGATGTCGCTTATCTCAATGCTCCTTATGGACTTAAAATTCCTGATTGATAACGAAACTATTCTCATGCTGTATGCTCCCCCCCTCTGGATATATATGGTGTCAAAACATGCCCGCAAACTTTGTCTATGTATAACGTGTTATATTTATGCATATCGCGACTTTTGGAGAAGCTTAGTTGTTCTTAGGACTCTGTTCACTTCCAAGCCACAGTCAGCACGGATGCTGACTGAGTTGCAAACAGCCATGGAAGGCTGATTTTGCAATGGTGGCGGGCTTTTATAATATCCTTATCAGAGTCCTTAGAACATCTTGCTTCGTACAATCGGAGCCATATGCATAAATATAACACGTTATACATTCATATCCTAAATCGGCATGTTTTGACACCTTAATTATTGGTTAATGTGCGCTCTCCTTCTCGCTGTCAAACTTGTACTTCGAACCGGTGAAGGTCTGCTCACTGTACAGCCCGTAGTACCCGCTCATAAGATATCCTACCGCGTTGCATACAAGGAAAAACGGTGCCGCCTCGTATCCGAAGAGCTCAAAAGCAATCAGCACAGAAGCCACCGGGCAGTTCGTAACACAGCAGAACATTCCTATCATTCCCACAGCCGCCGCGCAAGATGCCGGAAGCCCGATAAGCTGACCGACAACGCAGCCGAGCGTCGCACCCACAAAGAAAGTCGGGACAATCTCGCCGCCCTTAAAGCCGCAGCCTATGGCAAGTGCCGTCAAAATCATCTTGAACAGGAACGCCGTATACGCCGCCTCGCCCTCTATCGCGCGCTCTATGACATTCATTCCCGCGCCCATATAGTCATCTGTTCCAAGCACCACGGTTATAAGAATTATAAGCACACTTCCGGCAATAATTCTCAGATATTGATTTTTTATATACCTTTTAAAATATTTTCCCGCATTATGAAGCATCATGCAGAAGATGACGCTCACACCCGCACAGATTATGGCAAGAAGCACCGTTCTTCCCATGTTAAGAACGGTAATCTTCGGAATTTCTTTTATAACAAAAGCCTCAGGGTTAATTCCCATGCTCGCCGAGAAATTGCTCGCCACAAGCGCTGCGAAAATACATGGCACAAGTGCCGCATAGTACATAATTCCGACCCGCACAACCTCTATCGCGAATATGGCTGCCGCCATCGGAGTCCCGAACAGTGCCGCAAACGCCGCACTCATGCCGCACATTATCATGACCTTTCTGTCCTTCTCGTCGAGATGGATTATTCTCCCGACCAGACTTCCGAGGCTTCCGCCAAGCTGCAGTGCAGCCCCCTCGCGCCCTACCGACGCACCGAAGAAGTGGCTCACCACCGTCGAAAATATGATAAGAGGCGCAACCCTCGACGGCACATCTCCGCCCTTGTGTATCTGTGCAAGTATGAGGTTCGTGCCTCTGTCGTTCTCGTTGTGCAGCAGCCTATACGCCGTCACGATGATTATTCCGCCCACAGGCAAAAGCAGTATCAGCCATGAGTGTGCCATTCTGAACGTCGTCACAAAGGTCATTGCCTTGGCAAATAACGTACTCACGCCGCCCGCCACAAGCCCAACAAGCACCGCAAGCGCCAGCCACTTTAACAATATAAGCAGATTTCTCCCTATCGGTCTTAATGTCTTTACCGCATATTCTATTCGTTCACGCATATTTTTTCTCCGTAATGTGTTATTGTATACAATACTGCCATTTTAGCACATATTTTATTGCATGGAAATATGGTGGGGAAAATATATTACTTATACTCCTCACAAGCTCTAAATGCAGGCTTCATTCTCTCAATTTCTACTCTGCTTATACCGTATTTTCCGGCTGATTTCTGCCAGTTATCCCTTACAGTATTTTTAATATTTTCTACAAGATGTTGAGCCTTTTTCCCATCAATTCCATAATATTTTGCTGCGTTAATTGCCAATTCAAAATCAATCTCTGAATTATCCAAATCAACATTCAATGACAAATAATCCCCATAGATATCCGGGTTCACATCATAAAGAGGCGATAGCTCCCAGCCCTCATCATTTAAAACAAATCCATGATTTCTAAAATGGTCGTCCGTGTTAGATACAGCCATACTAAATACTATCCGTTTCCACAATTCTTCCAAATCACTTTTAGGTTTTGCACCATTTGCCCTCAAAAAAGATGCTATCTCAAGGTAGCTGCTCCCATCAGCCGCACCGGCGCCATCACTTTTTCCAAGCATTGTCATTGCTGATGAAAAATGCACCCTTTTTTCTCCAATCCTGTCAAAACGCTTTACAAGAAATGTCGTCCCCAGTCCTGAGAACTTTTCTGCCCTCGCCTCCGGTACATTCAAGCCACACATTGATGCCAATTCATGCACAGCCATTTCCCATGCACCTGAATTAAATTCATCATGCTTTGACGGAAATTTTGCAATCCAAAGCGAACCATCAGGTGCCATAACCGTCGCTTTCGGTCTTGCGCCGCCCAACGATGAACCCGGAGCAAGCAGCTGCCTCAGCCACTTTTCTTCCAAACCGCTGTCATCATTTTCAAAAGAGTTGGAAGCCTGCTCAAGTTCTCTCAACGAAGTCCATGGTGGTGTCGCAAATTCTTTCTCATTCGATAAAAAATCCCCATTTAATTCCGTTTTAAACCGCAGTCCTCCCATTCGCGCTTTGTCATAAACGCCTAACAAAAAATCACTTTCCAATAATTTTTTAGGTTTCTCATCTGCTTTTCTCGCCCTCAATTCCTCACGCCTTTTCATCAAACGCCGTCCCCACCTGTCCGGGCATGAGTCTGCAAATACCCCGAAAATATTTTTGTCATCATTTATATACTGCCTGCCCTTGTACAACTGCAAATCTGGGTCCAACATCATGTTTTGTTTTTCAAGCCACTTCTGATTATATTCAAATGAATAGAACTCTTTTCCTCTGACCTGTGAAACAAATATTGTGCCTATCAGCTCGTTTTCAAAATGTAAAAAATCTGCAAAAACATATATATTTTTCTCTTTTTCCATACACTATCCCCGCTTTGATACCCTCTTTCTCACCGGCAGTTCCAAATCCTGAAGCTTTCTCCCAAGCTCATCGTCCTTTGCCACAAGCAGCAAATCCTTATCCATATAGTTAAGAGCATGCAGCACAGCCGCATAGTAGCCTATTGCTACGGAAGAAGCTCCCTTTTCAATAGATACAAGTGTTGCTCTGCTGATTCCCGCTCTCTGTGCTACCAGCTCCGCCGACAATTTTCTTCGCAGTCTCGCATATTTTATCTGCATACCCATTTGTTCAAGTATTTTCTCCGTTTCCGGCAATAATATAATTGACTTTTTCGGCATTTTCGTTATCTCCTTATGTAAATAATATTATACAATTTAATTTATTTTGTCAAATTTTATTTACATTATATTTATTATCTTTACAGGCAGTCACAGCAGGAAGTATCCGTCCTTAATAAAAATCCCGCAGCATTTACATCTATACAGTATGTCCATGCCGCGGGATTATTTATAAATTATTCAATTTAATATTTTTTACTTAAAGGCTTAGTACACACCCTGTGCCAGCATAGCATCGACAACCTTCTCAAAGCCTGCGATGTTAGCACCTGCAACATAGTCTGTCTGTCCGCCGACTGTTGCGTTGTAGCGCTTAGCTGCGTCGCTGATGTTAGCGTAGATTGTCTCCATGATGCCCTTGAGCTTGCCGTCAACCTCCTCGAATGTCCAGGAAAGTCTCTCGGAGTTCTGGCTCATCTCCAATGCGGAAGTAGCAACACCGCCTGCGTTAGCAGCCTTGCCGCCTACGAACAATACGCCGTTAGCCTGTAAGTACTTGGTAGCCTCAAGAGTTGTAGGCATGTTAGCGCCCTCTGTTACAGATGTAACACCATTAGCTACAAGCATCTTAGCATCCTCTATGTCAAGTTCGTTCTGAGTTGCACATGGAAGAGCTAAATCTACCTTGTACTGCCATACGCCATGCTCACCGTTCTTCTTCTCATGGTACTCTGCCGATGGACGGGCTGCTGCGTACTCAGTAAGACGTGCACGCTTAACTTCCTTAACCTCCTTGAGGAGAGCCACATCAATTCCCTCCGGATCATAAACCCAGCCTGTTGAGTCTGAGCAGGTGACAACCTTAGCGCCGAGCTGATGTGCCTTCTCGATAGCGTAGATTGCAACATTACCTGAACCTGATACAGCACAGGTCTTGCCTGCGATGTCAATGCCGTGATCCTTTAAAAGTGCATTTGTCAAATATAAAAGACCATATCCTGTAGCCTGTGTACGCGCGAGTGAACCGCCGTAGGAAAGTCCCTTACCTGTGAGCACACCCTCGTAGCAGCCACGGATTCTCTTGTACTGACCGAACATAAATCCGATTTCTCTTGCGCCTGTACCGATGTCGCCTGCCGGAACATCCACATCTGCACCGATATACTTATAAAGCTCTGTCATAAAGCTCTGGCAGAATGCCATAATCTCTCTGTCTGACTTTCCCTTAGGGTCGAAATCAGAACCGCCCTTGCCGCCGCCTATAGGAAGTGTTGTGAGTGAATTCTTAAATACCTGCTCAAAACCGAGGAACTTGATAATACCTAAGTTAACAGATGGATGAAGTCTCAAACCGCCCTTGTACGGTCCAATGGCATTATTAAACTGTACACGGAAGCCTCTGTTGACCTGAACCTGTCCCTTATCATCTACCCAAGGTACACGGAACATAATCTGACGATCAGGCTCAGTAATTCTCTCGAGGATTGCATTCTTTCTGTAAAGCTCCTCATTTGCATCGATAACAGGTCTGAGCGAGTCAAGCACCTCTGTTACAGCCTGAAGGAATTCCGGCTCCGCTGCATTCTTCTCTTTAACTTTTGCGAGTACTTCATCAACGTATGACATAAAATTATACCTCCTAAAAGTAATGTTAGCCCAAGCTAATTCATGACAAAGCTTTCTTCACTTTGCTCTGTTAATGCATTATACAATAAAAGTAAATCGTACGCAATAAAAAAATTATTATTATTAAATAAAATGCACCATTTTGTTTACTGCTTCATTTTATTAAGTTTTTGATGCCATGTGCTTTCATCCATTCCGTCCACAGTTTATAATATTCAGCCTTCAGATGAACTCCGTCATAACTATAGTCGCCTATAACACCTCCGCTGCCGTCGTCCACACACTCGTTCATGTCAAGATAAAACACATCCTCACCATTCGCGATTGCCGCTGCCGCGGTATTTCTCGCATCTATATTGTCGTTATTAAAGACATCACTCGCATTGGAGTACTGTGTCGTGACATGCATCATACCTATTATAAAGATGATGGCATCCGGCTGGAGCTGTCTTATCGTCGCAATATCCTCCTCATAAGCCTTTGCATACTCCTCAGGATTTTTGTCCCCGAGCTCATTTACACCTACCATCATGTATATGTGCGAATACTGTTTTTTCGCCAGCCCACTCTTTAAGTCATATGCTCCGGCACTGTCGCCATTAAATGAAAGCTTCCTGTCCATGATATCATACACAGTGGCTCCCGGCTTGTAGTAGAAATCAGCTTCCCTCAGGTCTCCGTAAAAATACAGCCCCTCCATGCGCGAGTCGCCTATAAAGCAGGCATCAGAAAAATAGTCATTGTCAACCTGCACATATTCAAGGTCTGAGGTGAGCGCTAACGTCTCAAAATCGCTATAGTATCCTGACCTTGCATGCCTCATGCCGATTGTCACATACTCCACCTGCCCGGAAAATTCAGGAACAGCTTCTTCAGTTTCCGAAGGCTCATCTGCTGCCGTCGCACCGGTGCCTTCCATTCCTGCGCCGGCCACACCGCTCTCGGAAATATCAGACTTAACTGCAGCCTCCGTCATCTTCTCAGACGGTACCTCGGGCTTCACCTCCTCCGTCGCCGCCCACGCTTCATCGTCAACGGCATTGCCATTTCCGGCATCGTTGAAATCATGGGTAAAAAGCGACACAAAAATCGGCTGTGCCCAGGATATATCATTTTTAAGCCTGCCGCTTCTCACCCCGACAAAACTGATTACATATATTACAACGGCTGACAAAAGCAGCATCCATGTAAAAGAACATTGTCTGATAAATTTCACTGCCATAGCCCATACCCCCTTTGATATACTTTAAAATCTGAAATATAAAAACGGATTGCTCTTCTGTATTGTAAGCTGATAGACGCACAGCCAGAACAGCACAACGAGCAGAATCTTTAAAAGTACATTGCTCCTGTATTTTCTTATTAGCTTCATCGGAAGCGGTGTCGCGCAGACAACGCAGATGAGAAAAAGCCACCAATAACTTCCCAACAGACTCAAGAACTTATCCGCACCTCCAAGCGAGGCCCCCAGCGATGCCGCACCACCGAACATTCTGAGCAGGTATAGCTTTAATTCACCTAAATCAGTGATATTAAAAATAACCCACGACACCGGAATTATAAGGAGCATGTATATGTGCCCTATGATTCGGTGTTTTTTTAGAAAATCCAGATAAAAAAGTTTCTCGAGCACTATCAGCACGAAGAAAAATATTCCCCATATTATAAAATTCCATGCCGCACCGTGCCACAATCCCGTGAGGAGCCAGACAATGAAGGTATTAAAAACCATCCGTGCCCTTCCCTTTTTGCTTCCCCCAAGCGGTATATAGACATATTCGCGGAACCATCTTCCAAGAGTTATATGCCATCTTCGCCAAAACTCCGTCACAGACACAGCGCAGTACGGGTTGGAAAAATTCTCGGGAAATCTAAAGCCAAGCATATAGCCAAGCCCCATAGCCATGAGTGAGTACCCGAAAAAATCAAAATATATCTGCATCGTGTAGCCCCACGCCCCAAGCCAGGCAGCAGCGGCATCTATTCCCATAACCCCTGCCACCATCACATCATTCCACAGTGATGCAATCCTGTTAGCGAGCATGACCTTGTAGACAAGTCCTATTACAAACAACATCATGCCCCATTCTATATCGACAAACCGCACTCTCCTGCTTTTTAACTGAGGTCTGACCTCGTCAAAGTTGACAATCGGTCCTGCTATGAGCTGCGGAAACATGCTGATATACGCAGCGACCTCTATCACATTCCGGCACGCACTGTATTTTTTTCTATATACATCTATTATGTAGGACATAATCTGGAAAGTATAAAAACTTATTCCCAGAGGCAGTACAAGGTCTATTTCCAAAGCCTCCGCTCCCACCAGCCTGCATACATTCTCCATAAAGAAATTCAGGTACTTAAAAAAGAAGAGAACTCCAAGGTCAATTCCCACCGCCAGCGTTAAAAAAAATACTGCGCCGCGTTTTCCCGGACTGTCTGATATTTTGAGTGCCAGAAAGTAGTTTATCAGTATGGACGCTATCATAAGAAATACATATACGGGTTCTCCGACTGCATAGAATACAAGACTTCCGACGACCAGCACATAATTTCTGTACTTTGCGGGAGTTGCAAAATATGCCAGAAAAAAAATAGGTAAAAAACGAAATATAAACTCAAGACCGGAAAAAACCATGTTTCACTGCGCCCCTTTATCCTCTTCTCTCAACCGAGCTTTCTTACTTTAATCTATGGTATCACAAATTAACAAATAATATGTTACATTTGTTTTAAAGTTTGTTACATTAAAGTTAATAATTGTTACTTTTTTGTTAAGTATGTTACATTATCGCTTAACAAATTATAATTAGGAATTTTAACGAAACTTCCTAATTATTTAAAAATACCCCCGTACCTCCATTCACCTGCTATGGGTGCCGAAAATACCGGGGTATATATAATATTTGTCCTGACTATTTCTATATTGCCATCAGCAGTTCTCCGTGTCAGGTTTCTTTTTCTCAAGTTCCTGCATCATGCTTCTCGCACAAGGTGTCACGGCAAGTCCTCCGCTTCCCGTCTCCTTGATGCATGCAGGCATCGCAATTCCGATACTTCTCATCGCATCTATAACCTCATCAGGTACAATCCTGCTGTATACACCTGCAAGCGCCATGTCCGCCGCAGTGAGTGCACCGACTGCACCGATGGTATTTCTCTTTACGCACGGAACCTCTACAAGCCCTCCAACCGGGTCGCAGGCAAGTCCAAGAAGATTTTTGAGCGCTATCGCAGCCGCCTGAATAATCTGCTGCCCGTCAGCTCCCCTAAGGCATGCTGCCGCGCCCGCCGCCATAGCCGATGCTGAGCCTATCTCTGCCTGACAGCCTCCTGCTGCCCCTGCGAGAAATGCCCTCTGTGCTATGACACCGCCTATTCCCGCTGCCGCTATAAGTCCCTTGGTTATATCATCCTCCGAATAACCGAACTCTTCCTCCATTGAAATCAATACCGCCGGAATAACACCGCAGGAGCCGGCCGTCGGTGCAGCCACAATACGCTTCATGCACGCATTCGACTCGCCCATCTTGACAGCCTTCTCGAGAACCTTCATTATAAAGCCGCCGCATATGCTTGTCCCTGACTTTCTCGCCCTCTCAAGCCTTCCGCCGTCCGTCCCGACCATTCCGCTTGCGGAACGCAGCTCACCGTCGTACACCTCGTCCGCATGCTTCATCGCAAGATACATGCCCTTCATCTGTGCAAATCCCTCGTCAAAGGTTATGCCCTGCTCCTTTATGTCATCCTCGAGAACCACCTGCCAGAAGCTCTTCCCCGACATCTTCTCCGCCTCAACAATCTCTGCCAATGATTTATACATCACAGTCCTCCATACCTATTTTGCTCAAATATGTCACCTTTATAATTCCTTCCTGCCGTCTCAGCCAGTCTATCGCCTCCTGCGGTATCTCCTGGTCGCACTCCACAACCATTACCGCATATCCGCCCCTGGCGTCCCTGAAAAGCTGCATCGTGGCAATGTTGATTGACCTGTGTGCAAGAAGTGTCGTGACGCTCATCACATGTCCCGGTCTGTCCTGATTGTGAACTACAAGTGTCGGATAATCTCCCGCAAAATTAGCGGTAAGACCATCTATCTCGCATATCTGTATCTGTCCGCCGCCGACGGAAGCCGCTACTATCTCAAGCTGTTTTCCCGTAACACCCGTGAGCCTTAGCTTCACCGAATTAGGATGTGCGTCGACAAGCTCTATCGTATGAAAAGAAAAAGCCATGCCCCTGTCGGCAGCATACTTAAAGCTGTACGGAATACGCTCATCGTCAACCTTCATTCCCAGAAGCCCTGCCACAAGCGCCCTGTCGGTTCCATGTCCCTTTCCCGTGGCGGCAAAAGAACCATGCATATATATTACTGCCTCCGCAACAGGCTCTCCGAGAAGTCTCCTCGAAATAAGCCCTATTCTCACTGCGCCGGCTGTATGCGAGCTCGACGGTCCTACCATAACCGGACCAACAATATCTATAAGAGTCATACCTGTCTCCATTCTTTAATTTAAAATTCCATATTTTTATATATAACCTTCATATATAATTGTTTTAATAATAACACTATGGAGAGTCACTGCACAAGCTTTTTGTTAACTTCCATGCTGTCTATTTCCTTCACAGTATAATGTCCCCTCCAAAATTTTTTTTATTAATAATAGACTTTTTCCCGATTATAATCTATAATATAATCACTTAGTTTTTTTATGAGGAGAAAAATGGATATAAAATTTTCAATTTCACAGACAGCGAAGATTCTCGGCATCACTACGGATGCCATACGCCTCTACGAAAAGGAAGGTCTTATTCATCCAAAGAGGGATGAACAGAACAATTACAGATATTACGATTGGGAGCAGATACGTCTGCTCATGTTCATAGCATTCTACAGAAAACTGAATGTAAGTATTCCTGAGACGAAGAGACTTTTAACTTCGTCCACATTCGATGACATCAGCAATACCTTTGATATCCTTATAGAACACAACCGCAGGCAGATAGCCCAGATTCAGACCAGAATAGAAAGACTGGCATATTTTAGCAATACTCTAAAAGAGCTCTCCGGAAACATGGGAATTTTCTCACTTGATATAATGCCCCGCGGCTACAAAATGTTTGAACGTGTCAATGCTGACACAGAATATAAGAAGATGAAAAAGCTTCTCTCTTCTCCACTGCTCTCCTTCGGAAATATCGGCTATATGAATTATTTCAATGAACATGGAACTACACAAAGATATTTATCCTATATTATATGGGAAGACTTAATCAACGTTGCTCCCCTTGAAAAACCCGCTTCCGAATATCCTGTGCTTGAAAGCTGTAAGTGCATATGCACTTCGACAACCGGCTCAGGAAACGGCATCATCGACATCGATATGAAGAAGCTGAACGACTTCTGCAATGCCAACAACTGTGAGCATCGGGGCTATTATTATGCCTTCTATGCGTACTCTATACCTGATGGGGACAGAATTGTCGATTATTACAAGGTATATTTTCCCATAAAAATGTGAAAAAAGTACTTGACTTTGGTTCTACACCAACCTTTATAATAAGTGTTAGTTTGATGAAACAGATTATATTTATCTGTTCGCTGTCCATAGGGCTCCATCCATAGGACTGCGAGCAATTTGAACATATATACAGCCCACTTTCATCCTTCATACTTTTTATTTAACAGAACGCATCCGTCAGGGTGCGTTTTGTATTTTATTTTTATATCTCACAGCTTGAACTTAAAAAAATACAATTTTTATATTGACAATGTCAAAATCAGGTAGTATATTCGTAAAAAACAAAATGATGTTTGGTCATTTATCATATTTTTGTTAAGTTGGGTGCAATGGGGTACCGATTTTTATCGGTGCCCTTTTTTACAAAAATGTCGCTTTAATACAATAAAGTTATATATTGATATAGTTTTATTGTGTTAATTTTTTACTTGACAAGCATGGTAAAATGTCCTGACTTCAGATTAACAGGAGTGATACAAAGTGGCAAGGTACATATTTAAAAGAGTTTTATTGGCAATCGTTTCAATCATCATTGTAAGTGCGGTATCGTTCTTTGCAATGAACCTTATTCCGGGTGGTCCTTTTAATAAGGAAAAAGCCGGCTCCCCTGCAATACAGAAAGTCTTGGAGGAAAGATATAATCTCGACAAACCTGTCGGACAGCAGTATCTCATATACATGAACAAGCTGGTCCATGGAGACTGGGGTGTATCGCTCAAAAACGGACGTGACATCTGGACAGATATCTGGTCAAAGTTTCAGGTATCCGCAAAGCTCGGAGGCACTGCTGCAATAGTTGCAATAATTCTCGGAATTGTACTTGGAAGCATTGCGGGACTTACCAGAAACAGATGGCCTGACAGACTTATAGTGTTCTTCACAACACTCGGAACTGCCATTCCGTCATTCGTGTTAGCTTCACTTTTACTCCTTGTATTCTGTCTGAAGCTTGCATGGTTTCCTGTATGGTCGTCATCTTCACATAATTATGTGCTTCCGGTTATCGCCCTTGCGATATACCCTATGGCATACATAACAAGACTTACAAAAACCAGTATGCTTGACGCTCTAAATCAGGACTATATCCGAACAGCCAAGGCTAAGGGTGTTGCACAGTACAAAATAATATTTAAGCACGCTCTCAGAAATGCGCTTATACCTGTCGTAACCTATGTCGGTCCTATGGTCGCATATATTCTCACGGGTTCGATGGTTGTCGAGAATATCTTCACAATCGGCGGTCTCGGTTCATCATTCGTGACAAGCATCACTAACCGCGACTATCCTACCATCATGGCAACTACAATCTTTCTTGCCATACTGATGGTTGTTGCCAATCTGCTTACGGATATTGCATATAAGCTTATCGACCCTAGAATCACACTTGATTAATGGAGGATTTAACAATGAATTCTAATGCTGAAAACACAAATAAATTAAAAAGGCATTTTCTCTCCGCTCAGGTGGATTTGTCAAAATTTTCAAATGCAGATTTTGAACCTGCAACGGCTGAGGAAAAGAAACAACAGGATGTAATGGGTGAGTCGACAACCTTCTTTAAGGATGGTATGAGACGTCTCAGAAAGAACCCTCTCGCAATGGGAAGCATCGTGGTTCTCACACTTATAATACTTATAATAATCATAGCTCCGCATATTGTCCCGTACAGATATGACCAGATAATAACTGTCAACGGAAAACGTGACAAATCCGCTGCCAATATGGGATTTTTCGAATACTCCAAGCTTGAACAGCAGTACATGGACGCGACAGGTGTAAAGCTTTTTCCACACATCTTCGGAACTGACAGCTTAGGTCGTGACTACTTCATCAGGGTAATCTACGGAACAAGAGTAAGCCTTTCAATAGGAATTGTGGCATCGATAATGGTTCTCATAATCGGACTTTTGTACGGCGCCATATCGGGCTACTGCGGCGGTGTCGTCGACCTGATAATGATGCGTATTGTCGATATCATCTACTCGCTTCCGGATATGCTCCTTATCATACTCATATCGGTCGTACTTGACGGTGTTCTCTCAAAGGCACTTGTCGGAACCATATTTTCGAAGCTCGGCTCCAACATGATATCAATGTTCATAGTCTTTGCCCTCCTCTACTGGGTGAGCATGGCAAGACTTATAAGAGGTCAGGTGCTCTCAATCAAGAACAATGAATATGTTCTCGCAGCCAAATGTATTGGAACGCCTAACCGCAAGATAATCAAGAAACACATACTTCCGAACTGTCTGTCGGTAATCATCATCACCACAGCTCTTCAGATTCCAAGCGCTATTTTTACCGAGAGCTATTTAAGCTTTCTTGGACTAGGTGTAAGTGCTCCTCTTGCTTCACTTGGTTCACTTGCCAACGCTGCCCGTTCAGGTATGCAGTCATATCCATCAAAGCTCGTCATTCCTGCTGTTGCGATATGCCTTATAGTGCTCGCACTCAACCTGTTAGGCGATGGCTTGAGAGATGCGTTCGATTCTAAATTAAAGTAAGGAGTAATTGCCATGAGTGAAGAAAATAAATACATATTGGAAGTAAACGATCTCCATACAAGCTTCTTTACAGATGCCGGTGAGGTATGCGCCGTAAACGGTATATCCTTCAATCTCGAACCTAGCAAGAAGCTCGGCATAGTAGGAGAAACCGATACCGGTAAAAAAGTT
>CAMEEX010000009.1 GCA_945915235.1 uncultured Clostridia bacterium
GAACAGTTTCAGAAGATGGTAAGTGACATTACAGAGAAATATGACTTTGACTCGGTGGACTTTAACAGCATAGTTGCGAGTCTCTCAGACAATATCGAGAAGTTTGCAAATAAGGCGCTGACCTATATAGGCAATATGGTGCCGCAGGTTGTGTCGTTTATGAGCAATATTGTGAGCTTTCTATTCAATATTATCATGGCGATTGTGATTTCTGCCAATATTCTTGTTTATAAGGAGAAGCTCATTAACCAGATATCGAGGACGGTGAAGGTGAGCCTTCCGAAGTTCTATGATAGGCTTGCGAAGCTGGCGGTTGTGACGGCGGACACGTTCAGGAGATATATTTCCGGGCAGTGCATAGAGGCGCTTATACTCGGCGGACTGTGCTATATCGGAATGGTGATATTCAGATTTGACTATGCGCTTCTTATAAGCACGGTCATAGCCGTGACGGCGCTTATTCCGGTTGCGGGCGCGTATATCGGCGGAGCGGTGGCGTTCATATTGCTCGCGATAATATCACCGATTAAGGCGGTTATGTTTATCGTGTATCTTGTGATATTGCAGCAGATTGAGACAAACCTCATATATCCGAGGGTTGTCGGCTCGTCGCTTGAGCTTCCGGGCATATGGGTAATATTCGCGGTCACGGTCGGCGGCGGTGCGTTTGGAATACTCGGAATTATGTTTGCGGTGCCGGTAATGTCTGTTGTCTATAAGTTCGTGAGAGAGGCAGTTGTAAAAAAGGAAGATAATGCAGAATTGAAAGATAGCCGTATAGATTTGGCAGGCAAAACCGATATCACTTCCGGCAATACGAAAGATGAAATAGAAAGCGAAAAGACAAAATAGAAGGCGAAAAGACGAAATAGAAGGATAAAAGATAAAATAGGACATGAAAAGATAAAATAAATCAAGAAATGACATTAAACTTACACGGTTTAGCTGTGTAAGTTTTTTGCATTTTAGCGTTTTAAAGTATTATAGTGATTTGTGTTGACAAATCAAGGTTCAGTTGCTAAAATACTAGGTAACGTCCAACATATCGGATGATGATTTATGGAGGTGCTTATGAGACAGAGAGTATTTTCACTGTTGGTTGAGAATGAGGCCGGAGTGCTCAGCAGAATAGCCGGACTTTTCAGCCGCAGGGGTTACAATATCGACAGTCTTACTGTAGGTGTAACTGAGAACCCGTCAGTATCGCGAATGACTGTCGCAGCTTCAGGTGAGGAAGATGTCCTTGACCAGATTGAGAAGCAGCTTTCAAAGCTTATCGATGTGAAGAAGATTGAGGTTCTTCCGGAGGGAGCATCCGTATGCAGGGAGCTCATTCTCTGCAGAGTGAAGTGCAACGCACAGGAGCGAACACAGGTTATAGCTGTTGCGGAGGTTTTCCGTGCGAAGATTGTTGACGTAGCACCTGAGAGTGTTATGATAGAGCTTACGGGAAATGAGGCTAAGCTCACCGCATTCCTTGGACTGTTAGACGGCTATGAGATTTTGGATTTAGCCAGAACAGGTCTCACGGGACTTAAGAGAGGTGTCATTGCGTAGTTATCACCGCGCAACTACATAGAAATACTTTTTATATTCAGGAGGATATTAAAATGGCAAAGATTTATTATCAGGAAGACTGTAACCTTTCCTTACTTGATGGTAAGACAATCGCAGTTATCGGCTATGGCTCACAGGGGCATGCACATGCACTTAACGCTAAAGATTCAGGTTGTAAAGTAATTATCGGTCTCTACGAGGGAAGTAAGTCATGGGCTAAGGCAGAGGCACAGGGCTTTGAAGTATATACAGCAGCAGAGGCAGCTAAGAGAGCGGACATTATCATGATTCTCATCAACGATGAGCTTCAGGCTAAGCTCTACAAGGAGTCCATCGAGCCGAACCTTGAGCCGGGCAACATGCTCATGTTCGCACATGGTTTCAACATTCATTTTGGACAGATCGTTCCACCTAAGGGTGTAGATGTAACTATGATAGCTCCTAAGGGACCTGGTCATACAGTAAGAAGTGAGTATCAGGCAGGTAAGGGTGTTCCTTGTCTTGTTGCCGTACATCAGGACGCAACAGGTAAGGCTCTCGACCTCGCACTCGCTTACGCACTTGCAATCGGAGGTGCAAGAGCAGGTGTTCTTGAGACAACCTTCAGAACAGAGACAGAGACAGACCTCTTCGGTGAGCAGGCAGTTCTTTGCGGCGGTGTATGTGCACTTATGCAGGCTGGTTTTGAGACACTCGTTGAGGCAGGCTATGATGAGAGAAACGCATACTTTGAGTGTATCCATGAGATGAAGCTCATCGTTGACCTTATCTACCAGTCAGGCTTCTCAGGAATGAGATACTCCATCTCCAACACTGCTGAGTACGGCGACTATATCACAGGTCCTAAGCTCATCACAGAGGAGACCAAGAAGACCATGAAGAAGATATTGAAGGATATTCAGGACGGTACATTCGCCAAGGATTTCTTACTCGATATGTCAAGCGCAGGCGGACAGGCACACTTCCGTGCTATGAGAAACTTAGCAGCAGAGCATCCATCAGAGAAGGTTGGCGCTGAGATCCGTAAGCTCTATAGCTGGAACAACGAAGAGGATAAGCTCATCAACAACTAATCTTCATTCGTTGATACATATTGGTGTCTTTTATAAAAATATAAGCCCCGCGGGGATAAGTTTCCTCGCGGAGCTTTTTGTAACCTGAGCCTTAATGTCATAGAAGCGGGATAATGCCTGCTTAGAATAATTCCTACTTGGTTTCAATATCGAGCAGTTTGTTGACGGCAGGAGCCATCTCGGGGTGTTCCCGCAGTGCAAATATAACCTTTTTCTCATACTCGGTTGCGTTGATTGGGGTATTTTCTTTGTATCCGAAAGTGCTCAGAATATCGTCGACTTGGTATATCTCACACAGGATGAGCAGGGTGTCAGCATCGGGCTGTGCCTGACCGCTCTCCCAGCCGTACAGCGTCTTGTCAGCTATATTTATGGATTTGTCGCTGAGCTTTATAACAACATCGTGAACGGTAAGGTCATTCTTCTTTCTGAGTTCCTTCAGAACCTTCGCAATCATCTCATTTTTCATATATTCCTCCACTGCATATTTTTAGCATAAGTATTGTTTTATTCGATTGAATTTTTTTATTCTAAAATAATTGTAAATATTTTTTATTCATAATAGAAATATTTCTTTATATATAGTTATTTTATCCATATCTCAAAAGAAAATATTCCGTTTCTATAATATCCCAGCGCAGTAAGCAGGTCAAACTATTCTTAGGTACGCAGAATTATTATGTTGAAATTCTTAATAACAAAGACTATAATAGAATTAATTTCCGTGAAACACAGAATAGAAGGAGTTTCGGAACAATAAAAATAACCTTGATTTGAATGGAGCTTTAAAGGGTGGACAGACAGACCGTGACGCAGCGAGTGGCGCGCTATTTAGAAGAGAACCATATATCGGCAGTGCAGGTTGGGCATGACCTTGGAATTTCCGCTGATAAATTGACATGTGAGAAGAATATGGAGTTAGATGCGGCAGAGTTTTTGGAGCTGTGCAGGTATCTCAATGTCAAGCCTGAGAAGTTTAGGAGGAACGAATGAGGCATTACAGGTGCACAGTGCATAACATAGAACTGGGAAAAAATTATTGCGATGAATGTGGCAGCAGGGAGCATGTGGAGAGTACATCGGATATCTACTACTGCATGGAGTGCAATGTTCCCGTCTATGAGGAGACCTGCCCCGTGTGCCGCAGCGGGTGCAAGAGGATAGCGACCGATTTAAGACCGGTATTTCCGAAGGAGAGGCTTCTGTATGAGCTGTTGGAGAACGAACCTCTCAAGTATATCAATTCCTCAGTGTGGAATGCCTCGGGCAATTACTATCTGATAGACGGAACTCTCAGGCGTTTTAATGTGGGAAGACTTGCTAAGCTGTCAGATGCCGATGTGGACAGGATAAGACAGCAGCTTTCCGAGTATGAGGAGCAGAACAGTAATAACAGGTTTGATGAGTATGTGAGCCGCTTTATCGAGTGCAACAGCAGCCGCTACGACGATATAACGCAGGAGGCATTAAGCTACATACAGGAGGTGTCGGAAGGCTACGATGCGAAGGATATGTTCGTGTCCTTTTCGGGCGGCAAGGACTCGACTGTGACCTCGGATTTGGTGATGAGGGCGTTGAGCAATCCTAAGATACTTCATATATTTGGCGATACCACCTTGGAATTTCCTAAGACTGAGGAGTATGTGAAGCGTTTTAAGAAATTGCACCCGATGACTCCTGTGCTCTCGTCGAGAAATAAGGAGAAGAATTTTTCCGAACTGTGTGAGCTTATCGGACCGCCGAGCCGTGTCATGCGCTGGTGCTGTACAATTTTTAAGACGGGAGCCATAAACAGGAAACTCACAGCTCTTTTTAAGGATAAGACGAAGATACTTGCTTTCTATGGGATAAGGCGAAGCGAGTCGGCGAGCAGAAGCAAGTACGAGAGGGAGACCGAAGGGCGAAAGATATCGAAGCAGAATACCGTGTCCCCGGCTATCGACTGGCTGGATTTTGATGTCTGGCTGTACATATTGAAGAGAAAAATTGATTTTAATGAGGCTTATACCTACGGTTACGCGAGGGTGGGGTGCTTCTGCTGTCCGAACAACAGCGTGTGGTCGGAGTTCCTCTCCAGGATATATATGCCCGAGCAGTACGGGAAGTGGCAGGATTTTCTGGTGGACTTTGCGCGTAAAATCGGAAAGCCCGATGCCGAGGAGTATGTACGCAGTGGCAAATGGAAGGCAAGGCAGGGCGGAAACGGGATAGCCTACGCGGACAATGCCGTGGTGAGCTTCACGCCGTGTGTCGTGGAGGAGAACAGCTACAATTATGAGCTGTTAAAGCCTATAACCGATGAGCTGTACGAGCTTTTCAAGCCGTTCGGATACCTTGATTTCAACATGGGAAACGCGCGTCTGGGCGAGGTGTATGTCTTGAACAGAAAGGGTGTGCAGCTATTGAGGCTTCAGGGAAGAAAGGGCAGTACACAGCTTAGAATTACCATACTTGACCATCACATAGACGGGGCTAAGACTTTTGAGGCAGCCGAGGACAAGGTCAAGTGCCAGCTCACAAAATATCAGCTCTGTATGGGCTGCCGCGCCTGTGAGGGCGTGTGCAGGCACGGTGCGATAAGAATTGAGAGCCTGCCTGACGGCGGGAACAGATATCACATAGACGATGAGAAATGTGTCCGCTGTGCGGAGTGTGTGAACCATTTCAATTCGGGCTGCTATATGAAGAAGGTGCTGGCGGTAAAGAGAGGCTAGTGCAAAATTGTGCCGCCGGGCGGCATGGAGATAAGTGCGAAGGATATATCCATTTGCTATAGAATTTCGGAGGAAAATTATGTCAGAAAAGACTGGTAAGATAAGGCTGAAGGGGCATGAGACATTTATATTGAGGGAGGGCTGGCTTGCCAAGGGGCTCAGGGCTGTGTCCGATGACCCTAAGGTTTTTTCCGAGTACTCGGGCGCGGACGCGCTCGGTGTGGGAACGAACATGGCGAAGGCTATCCGCTACTGGCTGAGGGCGGGAGGCATCACCGTTGAGAGTAAGGGTGAGGTGAGGCTAAGCTGCATCGGGGAGCTGATAGGCAGGCATGACCCGTATTTCGAGGACACGTTCACACTGTGGCTTGTGCACGCCAATCTAGCCTGCAATGCAGAGCTTGCGACGAGCTGGTTCATATTTTTTAACAGGATAGGAAACGAGGAGTACACGAAGGACGAGCTGTGCGATGCCATGCTTAGGGAGATTAAGACATATTCGATGCAGCAGACAATCACCGAGAGTTCGGTGTCTGCTGATGTCACCGCAATCATAAACATGTATTCGCGGGAGAAGAACATAGACTATGACCCGGAGGAGAAGAAGGTAAGCCCGTTTGCCGAGCTCACTCTTCTAAAGAGAAATAGCGGCTCATACAAGAAATATATGCCGTCGCAGGAGCTTCTTCCGGACATGGCTGTGCTCTATCTCATAAGAAGATATTTTGCCGATGCAAAGACGGACAGCGTGAGCATAGACACACTGCTAAACGGTGACAGGCTTCCGGGAAAGATATATAACTTAAACCGCGTAAACCTCAATTTTTACCTCGATAAACTGGCATCGGAGGGTTATATTGCCGTGAACAGGACGGCGGGGCTTGACATGGTATACGCGCAGAGTTCCATAGCGCCTGAAAAGGTGATTGAAAAATACTATTTGGACAAGGCAGAAAATCAGAGGGGATAACGATGACAGGCAGATTAAAGGATTGGGTTAAGATAGATAAGAGATTTGAAAATTCGGTCAATCTCTATCTGGATTTGGACAACAAGGAAAAGATAGATAATTATGTTTACACACGTTCCTCGCAGGACATCATAGACTACTATCTCGACAACATTGCTAAGGACAGGGAACACGCGACAATGCTAATCGGTCCGTATGGCAAGGGAAAGTCACACATGCTGCTGGTGCTGCTCGACAGGCTCAGACACATGGACAGACCTTATCTGCCCGTGATCATCTCGGGCACGGACGGGGATCTGAACCACGCATTTTTAATCGGAATTACCGATGCATTAAAGCGCGCGGGGCTTGAGAACATTGCGCCGGAGAGCTATTACAGCGAGGCGCTTAAGAAGATTACGCAGTGGAAAAATGATTTCCCGGAGGCGTACAGCCATTTTGAGCGCGAGCTTTCCGAAAACGGCTGCGCCGATGCTGAGACATTCCGTAAAAGGCTTGAAAAAAATGACAGGCAGGCGCTCGATTTATTCTGCCGAATTTATCCGGCGGTGACGAGTGGAAGTGAATTTAATCCTATAGTCATGCTCGAGACCGTGAGGATATATGAGCAGATTAAGGCGGTACTGTCGCGCGATTACGGCTTTGCGGGTATTTACATAATATTCGATGAGTTCAGTAAATACATCGAGGGGCATGAGAAGGAGACCTTTTCGAGGGACATGAAGGTGCTGCAGGATATGTGCGAGCTTGCGGGCAGAAAATCAGAGGGGCGCATGTTCATTACATTCGTTGCACACAAGAGTGTCAAGGAGTACGGGGCGAAGCTTCCCGCGGACATGCGAAACGCCTTCCGCGGGGTCGAGGGACGAATAAAGGAGGTGCTCTTTGTCGTATCCTCGCAGAACAATTATGAGCTCATAGGAAATGTTTTGAAGAAGGACGAGTCCGTCCTGAAAAAAATTCCGGGAATAAAAAGATATTATGCCAATGCGGTAAATTCCTACAGATTTTCATGCTTCTCGGGCTTGTTTGACGAGGAGGATTTCAAAAAATATGTCGTGTGCGGCTGTTTTCCGCTTATGCCGCTGACGGCGTATATGCTGCTTCACATAAGCGAGAAGGTCGCACAGAACGAGCGAAGCATATTTACATACCTGTCACACGATGAAAAGGGAAGCCTGTGCAGAATAATAGAGGAGTGTGAGACCGGTTCTGACGATTACGGCGTGACGGCTGACACGGTGTACGAATATTTCAAAAGCCTGTTCAGGGAGGAGCCGTCGGACACGATTGTACACAATGAATGGCTGAAGGCGGAGTATGCGCTCTCGAGAACAGACGATGAGCTTGAGAGGAAGCTCATAAAGGCGGTAGCGCTCATAAACATAATCGACATGCCTGACGAGCTTCTCGCGGACGTGCCGCAGCTTGCAGGTGCGCTAAATCTCTACGACGATGAATGTAAGAGGGTTGTCGATGCGCTGGTCGGAAAAAAGATTATCATATACCGCCCGCGCAAACATTCCTACAGCTTCTATAACAATGTGGGAGTGGATATTCAGGCGGAGATTTCGCAGAGGGCGGCAAAGCTGCCGGCAGATGCCGATATGCTGGGGACACTCAAGGCGATTTCAGAGTATGATTATGTGCTGCCTAAGAAATACAATCAGGTGTATTCGATGACCAGATATTTTGAGTATGTGTTCCTGTCACCTGAGCAGATAAGTAAGCTGCCGTCACCGGAGATTTTGTTTGAGGAGCATTTTTCCGATGGAAAAATTGTCGCGGTCGTGGCGGACGCACAGGTTGACTACGATGCGGAGCTTTCCGCAAGGCTTGCGGACGACAGGATAGTCGTGCTCGTCACACATGGCGTGTTTGACAGGGGCGAGAGCATAAGAAGATATATTGTTGCACAGAGTCTCATAAAAGATAAGAATTTTATTGAGGATAACCTTGTCCTCGAGAAGGAGCTTATCAACTACTGCGACGATATTTCCTACGAGATAAACAGGTACCTTGAGACCGCATATAACCCTGAGAGCGGCGCATGTGCCGTGTTCCACAACGGCGAGAGCTTTAATTCGGGGTTCAGGCACGGCATGAGCTTTAACCTGTTTTTAAGCAGCATAATGACTGAGTACTACAACAATTCGCCTATTGTAAATAATGAGCTTATAAACAGGCAGAACATATCGGCACAGAACAAGAAGGCGAGAAACAGGATTACGGATATGCTCCTCGCACATGAGGATTTTTCGGCATTGGAGAAGGGAACCTCGCCCGAGTCAACAATCTACAGGGCGGTTCTGGTGAACACGGGCGTCCTCGGGAATGGAGACCTTGACCGCGGCTGTGAGGTCGTGCTATCTGAGATAGAGCGCTTTATCGCGATGTGCGACAGCAGCAAATGTTCTTTTAAGGTGCTCTATGACCGCCTCATGGGAAGCGGCTACGGCGTGAGAAAGGGAATTATTCCGATATATGTGGCTCTGTGCATTTCGAGGCTTCAGGACAAGCCGGTCATAAGCCTGAAGGACCGCGAGGTAAATATCGATGCAGCCATACTTGGAAATATAAACGATGCACCGCAGAATTATTTTCTGTATGTGGAGCATGAGACCATAGAGAAGCAGAATTACATTGCGGGGCTTATGGATTTGTTCGGCATTAAGGCGAAGGTGGCGGGCGCGCCGCAGGACAGGGAGGTGTTGGACGGCATACTCAAGTGGTACCGCTCACTTCCGCAGGCATCGGCAAATGTCGGGCGCGATGCTACCGTGTCCGAGGATATGGGGACATCGCTCAGAAGTCTGTGCTCTGCGCTAAGGCGGCAGGACTACAATCCGCATGAATTTCTGTTTAACGAGCTGCCTCGCGCAGTCGGAGTTAAGGAGAATGAGCTCTCGTCCGTGCCGGAAAAGCTCGGAGAGTTGAAGCGGTACATGGACGGTTACCTTGATGTGCTGTCAGGCAGAGTCGCAGATATCATAAAGAAGCGCTGCGGCGCGGATACATCGGACAGCCTGAGAGCCGTGCTTGAGGGCTATTGCGGGGAGTACGGGGAGAAGCTTTCAAAGCATGTGACTAAGAGCAGAACATCGGCGATACTGGCTTATATCTCGCATATGTCCACCTACGAGGAGCGCGAGCTGGTCGCTAAGCTGTCAAAGCTCGTCACGGATATCTATATCGATGACTGGCGCGACGGCATGGTCGAGAACTTCCGCTCCGGCTGGAACGAGTTCTGCGACGAGGCTGAGAACAGCACTCACAGCGACGTCCCGCTAAGCAGCATTATCTTAAAGGGCGAGGGCGGAAGCCTGCTTGAGCGCAGCTATGAGGATATCGCTGACGACAGCACCGGGTATTTTCTCGAGAATGCGATCAAGGACGCACTTGACGAATTTGGTGACAGTCTCGAGACAAACGAGAAGGTTGCAGTGCTTGCGAGAGTGCTCGCTAAGCTTGTTGCCGGAGAGAAATAGAAAAACAAAGTGTGCAGCATTTAGGAGATTGACTCCGAACAGCTGCAACAAAATTATATAAATTTGGAGATTACGAATGAGCATGATTTATTTTGACAACGCAGCGACGACATACCCGAAACCGGAGTGTGTCTACGAACAGATGGACCTTACAAACCGCAGTCTGGCATTCAATGCCGGACGTGGTTCCTATGCTCTGGCGCAGCAGTCTGCCAACATCATCGACAATCTCAGAAAAGAATTACTCCGCATGGTAAATGCATCAAACGTAGCAGAGGTCGTACTGTCGTCCTCTGCTACATTTGCATTAAATCAGATAATTGGCGGACTTGGGATTGAGAAGGGGCAGTACATATATATTTCACCTTACGAGCACAATGCGGTGGTGAGGACACTCTATAACCAGAGGCTGTTTAGAGATGAGAACAAGGTGGCTGATGGTGAAGCGGATAATATTAAAAATCATATTATTGTCATGCCGCTTAAAGATGACGGCAGCATTGATATAGACAGACTTAGATATGAGTTCAGCGTCCATGCACCTTCCTACATTTTTATGACGCATGTAAGCAATGTCACCGGCTGCATACTTCCTATAGAGGAGGTTGCTGCCGCAGCCAAGGAGTACGGCGCGGTCGTCACGGTTGACGGCTCGCAGGCACTCGGGCTTGTGCCGTTTGACATGGCGCAGTCGGCAGTGGATTTCTATGTATTTGCCGGGCACAAGACGCCTTACGGACCTTTCGGGATTGGCGGATTTTTTATAAGAAACGGCAGGAAACTTGACACCTTCATCGCGGGCGGAACGGGCAGCGACTCGCTGAATGTGCGTATGCCGGAGACCGGAACTGTCCGCTACGAGCCCGCAAGCCCTAACGTGGTCGCGGCAGCAGGGCTCCTCGCCGCCGTAAAGGGTGTGAACAATGCGGAGATTAAGATTCGCTTAGAAAAAGAGATGAGCCTGACACATTACATGGTTGATAAGCTTCAAAAGCTGCACAATGTGAAGCTGTATCTCCCACCTGCGGACAGGCATGTAGGAATTGTCGCCCTCAATGTCAGGGGCTACAAGGCTTCCGAGGTCGGAATGATATTGGACGCTGACTACGGCATCGCAGTGCGGACAGGCTACCACTGTGCGCCTCTCGTGCACGAATTTCTCGATGACAGGGAATACCTTGGCGTTGTCAGGGCGAGCATGAGCATGTTCACGACGGTAGATGAGATAGATGCGCTGGTGGGGGCGCTGGGGGAGATTTAGGAGGAAGAAGAGATGATTGCAAAAGAAGCATCAATAAAAGACGTGGTGGAGACAGAACCACATAGATTGGAAGTACCTTTTTTTCAGAGAAGATATGTATGGGAAGAAGAGAATTGGGAGGAAATGCTGCAGGCGATAGAAAATTTTGACGAGGAAAGACCGTTCTGGGGCTCAATAATAATAAAAAAAGCAGGAAAGGACAAAAACAGAAAATTTGGAAGGGCGTATATTATTGACGGTCAGCAAAGACTGACCACTATAGCTATCCTGACAAAGGCAATATATGACTCGGCAAATAAGCAGGAGAGGGAGAAAAGGTTTAGAAGAATTGTCGATTGTGATTTGCTTTTTAATCCATATGCGTCCGCAGCACCTGATGAATACGAGATTATAATTGAACATTCAAGGGCGGACAGAAAAGATTTTGAATATATCATCAAAACGGGTATTTTCAATGACGAGGAAATACATATTGATACCAGCCAGGTAAATATGGATAAGCATACAGGAAGCGCAATTCTTAGATGCTATCTGTATTACATGGAGATTATGAAAAAGAAGTCCCAGAAGGATTTAGAGCTTCTTATGAACAATCTGTACAATGATGAGAAGGTATTTGTTCTGATTACTTTAGACGATGATGATATTAACGAACAGATAATATTCGACTCGATTAACAGGGCGGGACAGAAGCTTACGACATCGGATATCATAAAAAATAATATATTTAAAAAGCTGATGTCACATACGGAAAATAATCAGATTGTTGAAAAGAATTGTGATATTTATTGGGACAATATTTTTTGGGAAGATGAGTTCTGGTACACCAGCCGTCAGTTTGGAAACACGGAGAGGTCACACATCGACTTTTTATTATATTGTGTGGCATGTAATTTATGGTCAGAAGATGTTCTGCTGGAAAAGGGTATCAACTGTTCACTTGAAAAGGTATATGAGGAAAATACAAGTGAATATGGATATGATGAGATATTCAATGTCATCAGGAAAATAGCGGAGTTTGCCATCATATATAAAAAATATATTTACAATTTTTCCCAGAATTTGGAGAATGAGACATTCAGTAAAAACGATAATCTGAAAAGACTTTTATTGATTATGGATAAATTTAAAATTCAAATGTTTTATCCTGTTGTGTTAAAGCTGCTCTCAGAAAGTGTTGTTCATTGTGATTTAGAGAAAAAAGAGGTGGAAAGTGACTTAAACAGCAGTAAATGCACTATAGGCGCACATTGTCTTGAGACCTATATTGTCCGCCATAAAATTACAGGTTCGAGTACTTCACAGTATTCAAAAAAATGTCTGGACGTAATTAGAAATGGGTTTTCTGTTCTTTATTCAGACGCTAAGTCAAATAAATTGCAGATTATTAACGATGAAAATGACAGGATAAGGGAGGAACTTGAGCACCCTAAAACCGATGTAGCAAAGATGCTTTTATTTTGTCTCGAGCTTGAAAAATGGGACGAAAAGGACGATATAAATTCATTTTCGTATAATTTTGAATTGGAGCATATTATGCCGAAACAGTGGGAACAGCATTGGGCTCTGACAAGGGGAAATTCATCGCCTGATGAAAGAAATGCTGCGATTAACAGCATAGGAAATATGCTTTTGTTGAGTCAGGGGTTAAACAAGCACATCAAAAACAGGGAATTTCGCATAAAGGTAGAAGGTGAAATAAAAGGAAAGAAGAAACTGGAGGGCTATAAGGATAAGACACAGTTAAAGACCACAAAAGAGATAATAGATGCGTACAATAATGGAAAAACAGATTGGACTGAGACAGATATACATAACAGGACGCAGAAAATATATGAGGCTGTAATTTCACATTGGAATATAGAATAACGGGAGAGGAGGCATCAAAAATGAACAACATCGATGAAAAACTGGTCAAATCCGTCATGTTTGAAATCCTTCATCTTGAGCGAAAGAACCTCAGAACCAAGGCGCTCACAGACCAGAAGATGGCGGAGGAGATTGGGAAGATTATCAGCGAAAATCTGAAACTAAGCAAATAGCGGGGAGGAGAAGGTACGAATGAAGTTTAAGACACTTAAAATGAAGAATTTTATGCGTTACAAGGGTGTGAATGAGATTAATTTTAGCTGCGACGAGGAGCACAATGTCACGGTGGTATTGGGGGATAACACTGTCGGCAAGACGACGATAGCGCAGGCTTTCCGTTGGTGTCTGTATGGGGCGATTATGACCGAGCGCGGAAAGAAGGAGAGCGATTATCAGCTGCTTAACAATGATGTCCTCGCAAAGCTCGATGCGAACAGGACAGCGACGGTGTTCGTCGAGATAACGGCGACGGACAATGAGCATCTGTATACCGTTCACAGGGAGATTGAGTACATGAGAGTGTACCCGAAATTTCTCACGAAGGAGTCCTACAAGACGTTGAAAATGTTTATCGCCGATGTGGACAGCCCTGACATAAAGCGCGAGGTTGAGCCGGGTGTAAATAATGTCAAAATCGACGAATTTATAAACGGGCTTTTTCCTAAAAATCTGTCGCATTATTTTCTCTTTGACGGCGAGCGATGGGGCGATTTTGCACTGAACGGAGTGCGCGAAAATATCAAGGAGTCGGTGCATATTTTAACGGGCTTGTCCGCGTACAAATCGGCGATGATGCATCTTAAGGATATGGGAGACAACTCCGTAATTAAAAAATTCAGGAAAAATATTCAGGGCAAGGGAAACATATACGATGACTATGAGCGGGACAAGACGAGATTGGAGCGGGATATTGAGAGATGCCAAAAGCAGATAGAAAGTCTGGACGCGACAATCAGCCTTTGTAACAAAAAGTGTGAGGAGATTGAGTTGTATCTGGAGGCAAATAAGGATACGGAGCAGCTTCAGCAGGCATACAGGCAGTGCCAGAGCGTGATCAGGGCGCAGAGTGAAAGATACCTCGCAAACTACAGGACGTTTGTGCTCGAGTATAACGCAAATGCGTACAGAGTGTTTGCAAAGCCGCTTATCGAGGCTTCGTTAAGGCTGGTAAAGTCGATAGCGGGCGAGAGGCGTGACATACCGCATATGAGGCAGGCGAGCATTGATTTCATAATAAGGAGCGGGCGGTGTATATGCGGAACCCCGATAACGAAGGATTCTTATGCGCTCGAGTGTCTCCTTGAACAGAGAAATTACCTTCCGCCAGCCGACATGGGTTCACTTCTGGGGGAATTTGAGAAAACAGCCAACCGCTGGAACAGGGTCGAAGATGATTTGGCGGAGGATGCGGCAAAGGTTGACGACAGTGTAAGGGACTATGAGGAAAACTGTATCCAGCTTCAGAAGATTGAGCAGAAAATGAGCCGGAATATTAATTTTTCCGAAAAGAGGGCTGAACTCAAGCGCTATAGGAATGAAGCGAACAGCGCTGCGCTGAAAAAGGGCGAGCTAAAGAGCGCCATAGCATCAAATCAGAGCAGAATTCAGAGCATTGAAATCCAGATGAGAAATCAGGAGGCAAAAAATGCCGAGAATGAAAAGTGGCGGAGAAAAATCGAGCTTGCGGAAGCTGTGTACGACAAAATCAGTGCTGACTTTTCCGAGCGCGAGAAGAAAATTTTTTATGAGTTCAACAATGAGATACAGGCTAATTTTTCAAAGATGTTCAACGCAAAGGACAAGAAAATAAAGCTTACCGAAAATTATGAGATACAGATGTGCTACAAGACTGACATAGGAGGCTACAGGGAGGAGAAAAATCTGTCCGAGGGTGAGAAGGTTGCCAGAAATTTTGCTTTCATTGTCACGATAATGGACTACAGCCGCCGCAAGAAGCTTGAGTACAACAGCGGCAACGCAGATATAAACAATGACGGAAATGATACACTTCCTATCGTTCTTGACGGACCATTTTCAAAGCTTGGCGAGGAGAATATTTCGCTCGTGGCGAATGTGCTCCCGCAGGTTTCGGAGCAGGTGATTGTGTTCATGCTGCGAAAGGACTGGGCGTATACAGGGCTCGACAAATACGTCGGGGCAGAGTACTCGATTGACAAGAAGCCTGATGAGAGCTTCGCATCTATAAGAAAGGTGGACAGGGCGTAGTGGCGGATTTTGAATTTTTTAAGAAGCAGTTTGAGTTTAAGGGTAAACACTCGAGAATGGTGAGTGAGCTGTGCATTGCAAACGACTACGAGCACACTTATTTCAAGCGAGTGATAGACGTATATATTTTTGCAGCCATAATAGGCATAAGGATTGACAGAAAGGCTTCCGAGGACTACTCGCCGGTTGAGACTAAGAGTATTTTTCCAGAGCAGATGATAAATGCCAAGGAGGACTTGGATTTCATAATGCAGATGATGGTGATGCTTGACCCGGCGTCCGGTGCGACTGACGAGGACAGGGTGCGCGAGGCATTCAGGGGCGCACAGACAAAGGAAGAGTATGACAGGCTTATGGGAACCTTCAACGACTATGTGCGCGGAGGCGTCGAGGAGCTATACGAGAGGCTTGTTGTACGCAAGCCCGACTCCGAGGACAGGTTCTACGACGAAAAGACGGCTAATCTGATGGCACTCTATGACCGGTTTGCACCTAAAGAAGCGTGAAAATATTATCATATACAAATATAGTTGATTTTTAATAAAAAATAGACAAATTTACAAAATAAGTCTTTACTTTTCTAAATAGATGAGATATAATAAAAGCACGTTATATCATACCAAGCGATAAACGGTTACAACAATAAGGTCACCGCCTTTGGCGGTGTACCTCAAAGCTCTAATCCCATCTAAAGTGAATACTTTAGGTGGGATTATCTATTTTACGCGGAAAGGAATACTTATGGAGGAAATGAAGCATTTAAACAGAAAAGCAGAGGTACCTAAGCCGGCAGATTTGAATTACAGAATAGGGCTTGATATAGGTATCGCGTCGGTCGGGTGGGCTGTGCTTGAGAACAACACTCATGACGAGCCGTTCAGAATTATTGATTTGGGAGTGAGGATTTTTGATACGGCGGAGCAGCCTAAGACGGGGGCGTCGCTCGCACTGCCAAGGCGTGAGGCACGTTCAGCCAGAAGAAGGCTCAGAAGGCGCGGACACAGATTAGAGCGCATCAAGAAGCTTTTTGAGGCGGAAGGACTTATCGACATTGAGGAGTTTGAGGCACGCTACAGGAGAGCAGGGCTGCCTGACGTGTATAAGCTAAGATATGAGGGCCTTGACAGAAAACTTACCAATGATGAGCTGGCACAGGTTTTGCTACATATTGCTAAGCATAGAGGATTTAAGTCGACGAGCAAGGCGGCGGACGGAGTCGATTCGGATACGGGAGAGGTTAAAAAGAGTATAAGCGCTAATAAGGCACTCATGCAGGAGAAGGAGTACCGTACGGTCGGCGAGATGATTTATCTTGATGAAAAATTCCGCACTGACTGTCCTTGGAGCGAAAACGGATACATACTCACACCGCGCAATAAGTCGGGTGATTACAAGCACACGGTTCTTAGAGATATGCTTGCCGATGAGGTGAGGGAGATATTTAAGGCGCAGAGAGCTCTGGAAAATGATGCTGCCACAGAGGAGCTTGAGAAGGGATACTTTGACATTATGCTCAGCCAGCGCTCATTTGACATGGGACCGGGCGCACCGAGCAAGTACGCCATGGAGGGCTTTGAGGACAGAGTCGGGCTGTGTACCTTCGAGGGTAAGAACGGAGAAAAGCGTGCTCCAAAAGCTGCTTATACCTCTGAGCTTTTTGTCGCGCTTGAGAAGATAAACCATACGAAAATAGTGTCTGCCGATGGGAGTACAAGATTTTTTACGAGCGATGAGCGTCATGCCATTATAGCTCTTATGCACAGGCAGCAGACGGTAAAATACACCGCTGTGCGTAAGGCGATTGGCTTGGCGGAGGCGGATAAGTTCTATAATCTTAATTATAGTCCGAAATCCGGAAACAAAAAATCTCCGGAAGATATTGATTTTGTAAAAATGGAGAATTATCACAAGATACGCAAGGCGCTCGGGGAAGAGGTTGTCTCGGAACATTTGTCACCGGATAAGATAAAGCTGTACGACGACATAGCTAAGATACTTACATTATACAAGAACGATGACAGCAGAATAAGGCGTTTGGCTGAACTTGGCATCGCTCCGGAATGTTATGATGCACTGCTTGAAATGTCACCGAGCAAATTTCATAATCTATCACTCAAGACCATGGGGAAAATTATTCCGTTCCTGCTTCAGGGAAATACTTACGATAAGGCTTGTGAGCTTGCGGGGTATGATTTCAGGGCTGAGAATAACGGCGAAAAGTCGATTTTGTTAAAAGGTAAAAATATCACAAACATAGTAAATGATATCACAAATCCTGTTGTCAGACGCTCGGTATCGCAGACCATCAAGGTAATTAATGCGATTATACTCGAGTACGGCAGTCCGCAGGCTGTGAACATTGAGCTCGCGAGAGAAATGTCGAAGGATTTCGATGAGAGAAGAAAAATCAAGTCCGACATGGAGGCAAGAGAGAAGGAAAATGACAAGGTTTTAAAGCGCGTCAGGGAATACAAGCCAAATCCGACTGGGCAGGATATCGTAAAGTTCCGTCTTTGGGAGGAACAGGGCGGAGTATGTCTTTATTCAGGCGAAAAGATTGATATAAATGACCTTTTCTCACAGGACGGTGGATATGATGTTGACCATATATTGCCGTACAGCATTACCTTTGACGACTCATATCGCAACAAGGTGCTCGTGAAGGCTTCGGAGAACAGGCAGAAGGGCAACAGGACTCCTTACGAGTATTTCATGGCTGAGAAGGGCGAGCCGGCGTGGAGCAAATATGAGGCACTGGTCAAAAATACCGTTAAGGATTATAAAAAACAGCTTAAGCTCCTGAAAAAGCATATATCTGACGAGGAGAAAGCGGAGTTTAAGGAGCGCAATCTCACTGATACAAAGTACATAACAAGAATTATTTATAATATGATACGCCAGAACCTTGTGTTAAAGCCGTACCTCAATCTCGATAGGGAGAGAAAAAAGCAGGTTGTGGCTGTAAACGGAACTATAACACATTATCTAAGCAAGAGATGGGGACTTGCGGGCAAGGACAGACGCACCGACACCCATCACGCACAGGACGCTGTTGTCATAGCATGTACAACCGATGGAATGATTAACAGGATATCCCGCTATTCAAAGGGAAGAGAGTTAGCTTATTCGAGAGGCTTCGAGTTCGTGGATGATGAGACGGGAGAAATATTAAACCGTGACAATTTTTCGCGCGAGGACTGGGACGAGAAGTTCGGAGTAAGACTTCCGTTGCCGTGGGAGCATTTTAGGGATGAGCTGGATATTCGTATGTCAAGATACAGCACAATGGGAGAAAGTGTTGCCGCTGGGACATCGCCGAGGGAATTTATTCTGTCGCACAGAGATGTGTTTAATTGGATAAATTATCCTGAGTGGATGTTCGTCGAGGGCAGACCGGGACGCAGGGGCGTACTTGATGGAATATTTGTCTCGCGAATGCCAAATCACAAGGTCAGCGGACAGGCACACGAGGAGACTATACGGTCGGCGAAGTATTATGAGGACGGGGGAAGTGTCTTTGAAACCGGCGGCTATGTGGTCACTAAGAAATCTATTCAGGATATCAAACTGAAAGATGGCGAAATAAAGGAATTTTTTAACCCTGACAGTGACAGACTGCTCTACGAGGCACTGGTCGACCGACTTAATCAGTACGGAAATGACCCTAAAAAGGCTTTTGCAGAGCCGTTCTATAAACCAAAGTCGGATGGAACTCCGGGACCGGTGGTCAAGAAAATTAAGGTGTTTGAAAAGCAGACATCAGGAGTGCTTGTAAGAGATGGAAATGGTATAGCCGCCAACGGTTCCATGGTAAGAATTGATGTGTTCTGCGAGGAAAGCAAGGGTAAGAAAAAATACTATTTTGTTCCGATTTACACGGCTGATGTGGTGAAGAAAAGATTGCCTAATCGCGCGGCTACAGCTAATAAGATGTTGTCAGAATGGCGTGTGATGAATGATGAGAATTTTATTTTCAGCCTTTATTCGAGGGATTTGATTTATATTGAGAGTGATAAGGGGGTAGCTGTAAAAACAATTGATGGACAAACCATACGAGTGCAGAGTTTATACGCGTATTTTACAGGTGCTAATACAGCTACGGCAAGTATAGCAGGAAAACTTCATGATAGTGGCGCAACATATGAAAGTCTTGGAATTCAGGGCTTAAAAAATATTCAAAAATGTCAGGTCGATGTGCTTGGAAATGTTTCATTTGTAAAAAAAGAGAAACGCATGACATTCAATTAGTTTTCGGGAGGTATATATGGGATATCGTAACATAAAGATTGACAGTTCTATAGGTCTGCATATCAAAAACGAGCAGCTGGTTATAGGCGAAAAGGGCGTCAGTTTTCCGCTGGAGGATATTAACTGTGTTCTGATAGAAAATCAGGCTGTTACGATATCAGCATATATGCTTTCGGAGTTTGCAAAACAGGGAATTGCTTTGTATGTATGCGATGAAAAACATCTTCCAAATGCGGTACTTCTTCCGATGGCGAAGCACAGCAGACATTTCAAACTGCTCACCAAGCAGATTGAGGTTGGAAAGCCGTTGATTAAGCGGTTGTGGCAACAGATTATTGTGTGTAAGATAAAAAATCAGGCATTGTGTCTCAAAGAGATGGGGCTTGATGGATATGAAAAGCTTCTTTCTATGACAAAGGAAGTGCAGTCAGGAGATAAAACGCATGTCGAGGCAAAGGCAGCGGCATACTATTTTCGTGTTTTGTATGGTGATGGATTTACAAGAGCAGATGAGTGTATTATAAATTCTGCGATGAATTACGCATATGCGATAATAAGGGGGTTGATTGCAAGGTCGGTTGTGTGTTATGGTTTGGAGCCTTCGCTCGGAATGTTCCATCACAGCGAACTGAATGGATTTAATCTGGCAGATGACCTTATTGAAGTGTTTAGACCATTGGTTGATTTGTATGTGGCAAGCCATTTTGATATTTCGGAGGTTGACGCCGATTTGACTCCGCAGATAAAAAGAGAGTTATTTAATATAATTAACTACGATATGTCAGTGAAAGGAGAGAAGCGCATTATCAGCAACTGTATTGACATGCTTGTCTACAGCTATAGTGGGGCGATACAGGGAAACAGAACTGACTTGGAACTCCCGGAATTGATACCGTTGCAGGTGCATAGCTATGAATAAATTTATGAGACTGATGGTATTTTTTGATTTGCCTGTCGTAAAGGACAGGGACAGAAAGGCGGCAGCGAAATTTCGCAGATTTCTTTTAAAAGACGGATATGTGATGGTTCAGTGGTCTGTATATTCAAGATTATGTAATGGCGTGGACTCAATCGAGATGCACAAGCAACGTTTAAAGCAAAATCTGCCTCAAAAGGGAGCGGTTCGCTGTCTGATATTGTCTGAAAAACAGTATTCATCTATAGATATTCTTTTGGGAACATCGACCTTCCACGATATGGACGAGTCTACGGATTTGATAAATATTTTTTAAAAAAAGAATGGTTTGAGAGTTAAAAAGCATAATTGTGATTTGTTTTTTACATGCAAAATCCCCGTGAATATAAGTAATCACGGGGATTTTTTGTTCCCTATTATATCATACCAAGCGATAACTGGGAACAACAACTCACGTGCTCCAGTCCAGTTCTTTTTCTTATTATATCATACCAAGCGATAACTGGGAACAACAACTGCCCGTGCTGACACTCGAAAAGGCACGGAATTATATCATACCAAGCGATAACTGGGAACAACAACTGCAGCAGAACAAAGGAGGACACAAAAATGATTATATCATACCAAGCGATAACTGGGAACAACAACCGGCCCCCGTGGATCCCGGCCAGCATCTCGATTATATCATACCAAGCGATAACTGGGAACAACAACTCGAGCCGGTGAGCCGCTGGAAGGCGCAGCATTATATCATACCAAGCGATAACTGGGAACAACAACTGATCCCGAAGTGGGGAACGCTTGGCGGGTATTATATCATACCAAGCGATAACTGGGAACAACAACTCGCTTCGAGATTCACGGTCTCGATCGCCAATTATATCATACCAAGCGATAACTGGGAACAACAACACCCGCTTTGCCTGTCCTTTGGAGCTCCGGATTATATCATACCAAGCGATAACTGGGAACAACAACCGGCCCCCGTGGATCCCGGCCAGCATCTCGATTATATCATACCAAGCGATAACTGGGAACAACAACGCGAAGGCCCGCGGGTATCACGATATTGAATTATATCATACCAAGCGATAACTGGGAACAACAACTAATATGTCGTCCACGGTGGAAGTGCGGAGATTATATCATACCAAGCGATAACTGGGAACAACAACTACTTGAGAGCTTTTGTACCATTTGATTTTATTATATCATACCAAGCGATAACTGGGAACAACAACTTGTAATTTCGTCATAATAAAAACCACCTTATTATATCATACCAAGCGATAACTGGGAACAACAACACGCTGCCAAAACCGCCAGAAAGAACATTATTATATCATACCAAGCGATAACTGGGAACAACAACCGGGTGAGTTTTTCGCTGACGCATTAGCAATTATATCATACCAAGCGATAACTGGGAACAACAACTTCCATTGTTGCCTCCTTTGTTCTTTAATAATTATATCATACCAAGCGATAACTGGGAACAACAACAGCCGGGAACGTACCGTGAAGAGGACGTGCATTATATCATACCAAGCGATAACTGGGAACAACAACTGTATGCAAAGCGGACGCCTACAAGATAGAATTATATCATACCAAGCGATAACTGGGAACAACAACTAATCTTCTTGAGTGGGTACTCACTCATTAATTATATCATACCAAGCGATAACTGGGAACAACAACGACGACGAGCTCATGCTTAATGTCGAGAAGATTATATCATACCAAGCGATAACTGGGAACAACAACTATCCAGTGTTCGGGATTTGGCGAGTGCTGATTATATCATACCAAGCGATAACTGGGAACAACAACTGACAGGACACACACACACACACACACACAATTATATCATACCAAGCGATAACTGGGAACAACAACGGACACAGACGGATGAGTATGTGCTGAGAAATTATATCATACCAAGCGATAACTGGGAACAACAACCTTTTTTATTTGTATAATCTTCCCAATAAAATTATATCATACCAAGCGATAACTGGGAACAACAACACAGGATAAGGCAGCAGTACAAGAGGGGTAATTATATCATACCAAGCGATAACTGGGAACAACAACCATACCTACAAAAAGAACTGAAGCTTGCCATTATATCATACCAAGCGATAACTGGGAACAACAACTCTATCATAAAAAGATAAACGCTTGAATATATTATATCATACCAAGCGATAACTGGGAACAACAACGTTGTATAAACTATTAATTATATGGCTTAAATTATATCATACCAAGCGATAACTGGGAACAACAACGTCCTCGGGTTAATCAAAATCATGCTCACAATTATATCATACCAAGCGATAACTGGGAACAACAACATTTCATTATCTGCTGTATAGGTACTTAAAATTATATCATACCAAGCGATAACTGGGAACAACAACATTTACTAAACCATATACTACATTATCCAATTATATCATACCAAGCGATAACTGGGAACAACAACGCCTTGATGTCCTTTAATCTCACCGTGAGTATTATATCATACCAAGCGATAACTGGGAACAACAACCTTTAATCCCATCACATAATCCATAGATAAATTATATCATACCAAGCGATAACTGGGAACAACAACCTACCTACCAAAATGTTAATTAAGCCTCTGATTATATCATACCAAGCGATAACTGGGAACAACAACTTATTGTGTTATATTCAATGTACCGGATCTATTATATCATACCAAGCGATAACTGGGAACAACAACCCCAGCGGCACCGCAGTGCCATTCAACATAATTATATCATACCAAGCGATAACTGGGAACAACAACTTTTCTTGTTACAATTCTTTTTGGCTTGACATTATATCATACCAAGCGATAACTGGGAACAACAACATTTACCGCGTTGTCAGGCTGTTTAAACGATTATATCATACCAAGCGATAACTGGGAACAACAACTACCCTTGCAAGAGTGACGAGCAACAGAGAATTATATCATACCAAGCGATAACTGGGAACAACAACGAAATGTATTCGAAACAGAGGGCGGAGGATATTATATCATACCAAGCGATAACTGGGAACAACAACTGGTTTAGTGATATTTTTCAGCTTCTTTGATTATATCATACCAAGCGATAACTGGGAACAACAACCAGGCGTAATACCATTTTGCTAGGAGGAATATTATATCATACCAAGCGATAACTGGGAACAACAACATTTACCGCGTTGTCAGGCTGTTTAAACGATTATATCATACCAAGCGATAACTGGGAACAACAACTACCCTTGCAAGAGTGACGAGCAACAGAGAATTATATCATACCAAGCGATAACTGGGAACAACAACCGATTGACGGAGCTATTGTCGGTTGTACAGATTATATCATACCAAGCGATAACTGGGAACAACAACATAAGCGGGCGAGGGCGATTAACTCAGGGATTATATCATACCAAGCGATAACTGGGAACAACAACTTTAATAGTTTATACCACGCACATACAAGTATTATATCATACCAAGCGATAACTGGGAACAACAACCAACAAATCTATCGTATGCACACTGTAAGTATTATATCATACCAAGCGATAACTGGGAACAACAACTGACTGCGGTATGGTAGATGCGGAGGTTGATTATATCATACCAAGCGATAACTGGGAACAACAACGTTATTACTTGCCATCCTGTACCCCCTTAAATTATATCATACCAAGCGATAACTGGGAACAACAACTTAGGGTTGTACGTTGTAACTCTTGGTGCTATTATATCATACCAAGCGATAACTGGGAACAACAACATTCAAGTTGATGAAAATGGGGGTGATAATATTATATCATACCAAGCGATAACTGGGAACAACAACATTCACAATAACACCCCCTTTGCTATATGATTATATCATACCAAGCGATAACTGGGAACAACAACACGGTGCCGCCTGCTATGCACTGGCACACAATTATATCATACCAAGCGATAACTGGGAACAACAACGTTTGATTGAAGAAACCTAGGACAGCTCTGATTATATCATACCAAGCGATAACTGGGAACAACAACCTTTTGATAATTTAAGTTTCTGAAAACAAATTATATCATACCAAGCGATAACTGGGAACAACAACTGGCCAAGATGGCCATGGCTGAGGCCGAAAATTATATCATACCAAGCGATAACTGGGAACAACAACCTTAACGGTTCCACAACAGGCGGTGCCGTTATTATATCATACCAAGCGATAACTGGGAACAACAACGCGAGGAAAATCTCTGGGGCAATATCTGGAATTATATCATACCAAGCGATAACTGGGAACAACAACATTCGCAATCTATACATGTGTTAAAATTTATTATATCATACCAAGCGATAACTGGGAACAACAACCAATCACGACCCACGACAAACGCATGAATGATTATTTTCTCCAAATTTTTTCTCTTACCATTTTTTAAGCTTCTAGAATTTCTTCCAAGAATTGAATTGGACGCAAACTTATTACAAATCGTTTCTTTTTCATCGACAATTTATGTCTTGTCAGTTCTGCCGGTTTTAAAATACTCAGACTCCATTTCCTTATGATATTCAAATTTTGTGCCGCCATCTTATCGATGGTTGTATTCGCATCTTCTTTAAATGTCACATCTAAGTGCCAGTGCATGCTTTCTATACTCCAATGTCCCCTTACTGCCCGGCTCACTTCTTTTATATCTGTTTTCAGACTACTTATAAAGTAGCGATATTCTTCCGATTCTTCTCCATCTTTCTGGATGCTTTTCTTCTCCATTACAATACTTTTCAAGCCCTTCCAGTTTTTCTTTTGACCCAGCCAGTCGATGTCTTCCGTCTGATAATACTCCCGTATTTCTATTTGTCCATGCGCCTTTTCATATGTTCTTCTATAATTTCCCTCTCTCCGGATTGCTTTTATAAATTCTTCATTTGAAAAATATTCTTTTACATCTTCATAGAAACAGCTCTGGTTTTTCTTCAATGCCAATACATAGTCTGCCCGTTTCTCCCTGATTTTTTCTGCAATTGCCGTCTGCGTCCCCATTGCATCAATCGTTATAATCTGACCTTTTATCTGGATTTTGTCCAGTAATTCCGGAATTGCTGTAATCTCATTGCTTTTTTCTTCCACTGCTTTTTGTCCAAGACTGAACCCGTCTTCTTTACTCCATGCCGAGACAATGTGGGCTGCTTTTTCCTCTCCACGCTTACTGGAACGCATCGTTTTTCCATCAATACAGATGATTTTTTTCAACAGTTCCCCATCATTCTGGTTTAAACGTTCCTGCCACTTCCCATAAAGTTGCTGGAGAATTTCAGGTGCAATCATTCCCATTACGCGTCGAATCGTATCATGTGATGGCACTCCGTTCTTCAGTTCTATATATTTTCGAAGATAATCCTGATAGCAGTCTGCAAACAATGCCATTTCTACCCAGTCATCTGCATTTGCAAGTGTGGCAAAAAGCACGATTACCAGAATGTCCTTCAGTTTATGACGGACTTTTTTCTGCTGACGATTATCCTCAATGTATTCCATCCAATCTAATAATTCCTGCATATACCAACACCCCTTTTCTTTTTATTTTACCAGAAAATGGGCGTGTTCACAATTTATTTACTCATGCGTTTGTCGTGATCACGACCTTGGCGGCAAAATGACCGATTATATCATACCAAGCGATAACTGGGAACAACAACCTATCGTTACTCGACTCAATTGTATAATCAATTATATCATACCAAGCGATAACTGGGAACAACAACCGGTGCTCTTCTTCAAGCTCTTCACGCGACATTATATCATACCAAGCGATAACTGGGAACAACAACACATTAAGTTTAAAAAATGTGCGTGGAAAAATTATATCATACCAAGCGATAACTGGGAACAACAACTTCCGCGTCAGATAACGAGTCTATTTTGTATTATATCATACCAAGCGATAACTGGGAACAACAACTTTTACAAGTTATAGCTTGTACCCTTTCCTATTATATCATATCAAGCGATAACTGGGAACAACAACCAAAACTCACACAGAATGATGCAACGGGGTATTATATCATACCAAGCGATAACTGGGAACAACAACCTCCCATCATAACCGATTTACGGCTGATTGATTATATCATACCAAGCGATAACTGGGAACAACAACTGATTTTGCATTGCCTGATATTGTTCTTGTATTATATCATACCAAGCGATAACTGGGAACAACAACCAACCGCCGAAGGCGGCGCACTGCCGGGGTATTATATCATACCAAGCGATAACTGGGAACAACAACAGGCGGAAAATTTGGTGACGGCGCATACAAATTATATCATACCAAGCGATAACTGGGAACAACAACCTTGACAGCAACGATTACACGTTGGAAGGGATTATATCATACCAAGCGATAACTGGGAACAACAACAGGCGGAATACGTCCTTAATACGGTCACTAATTATATCATACCAAGCGATAACTGGGAACAACAACAGCCGCTTCACAGGATAGACAGTCAGCGTTATTATATCATACCAAGCGATAACTGGGAACAACAACAAACTATCTAATGGCAACACCGGAACAAGAATTATATCATACCAAGCGATAACTGGGAACAACAACGTCCTTAGAAGCTGCATAATATCCTAATGATTATATCATACCAAGCGATAACCGGGAAAAACAACTAAACCTTGCGGCAAGTATATATATCCAGATGTATATCGCAGACATCAGAGGTGCAGATGTACTGTGGAGTATGATTCTGGGAGTGGTAAAGTCCAGAATGTTCATACGAAGCAGTGGAAAAGTATTGCTGGAAGTGATAAGATTGAAGCAAGAAAATTGACGGGTTTAGATGCTTCCGACGATGAAGTACAGAAGCATATAAGAGAAGAACTTATATCAAACTGTGATATAGATAACATTACCAATGACTAGGGCGTCCACAGACAAGGAACCAGAAGATATGAAGAATGTAAAGACATGCTGGAAGCCAAGGGACAGTATGGTTCTTCATATTTGCCAGTTAGTGATGATGAGGTTCTTGAACTAGTGCATAAATATTCAGGAAAAGGCGAAATACGAGTTGACTGTTCTGATAGGTGAAATAATAGAGAGGCAATTGTGAAAAATGACAAGATAGTGGGTGTTGTAGTTAATAACATGAATGGCAAGTCTGCGGAAACATCTGTGTTTAAAATTCACTACGCGAAAAAAGAATTTCATATTGTTCTGGACTATCCGAGCAAAAAGGAGGCAGTAATGAAATATGAGATAATAGAAAAGTTTATAGATAAGAAAGTTATTTTGACTGATATTGATGGGAAGAGGTTCAGAGGAGTAATAACCAATACGGAAAGTGAATTTGATACGCTTTCAGGCAAAACGGAGGTTGAATTATATATTGGGAAAATATATATTGGGATACCATTTGATGAAATAGAAAATATTATAGAGATTGAATAGCCGCCTGAGAAGGAGGTCTTTTCATGTTAAGTTGCACCGGTGCATGTATGGCTGACAAGATGAGAAAAGGCTGCCAGACGCCAACTCAATCCGTTGCCCTGCTTTATTATGAGTCCAACGGTGACATTGTATAAAGAGACGGGAAGAAAAGCTCAGAAATGTCAAGTTTAATAAAAATGCAAACAACAGATTACACATGGATTGCCTGCATGAAGTGAGGGAACTTATGCATGCCCCAAAAGTAAGTGGTGATATCCGGCTATATTGTTCCGGAATTTTGTAAGGGATGCAATGGAGAGACAATATTAATAAAAATCTGAACAAGATCGCCTTAGCGCTGAATAATTAATTTTCCCGTTGGGAGAATTGGTTGTTCGGTGTTTTTTGTTGAACTGTACTTTTTATAGAACAGGTGCCAAGTATAATGAGGGTAACAAACAAAAGCCGCGAATTGCAATACAAAATAGGCATTAGTTTACAGCCAAAAAATGGCAGAAAGGTGGCAGTTATGCATATTTTAGCATTTATTTTATTTTTTGTGATGTGTTCAATTGGAGCAGCCTGCAAGGGAGATTATTCAGGATTAGCGGTAATAGGAAAAGTCATTGGATTTTTTGCATTATGGATTGGAATGATGTTTTTGTTTACACAGCCGGTATTGCTGTTTGTGGTGATAGTGATTATCGTTATTGTTTTTGTTGCCTTGAATTCCAAGACATAATGGGTAAAGATATAGGAATATGAAAAGTTTATCTGCCTTATAAAAGAACTCTACTTTTATTCTACATGAAAAAGTTGAAACAATATGAGAGTGGTATAAAATAAGATTAGCAGGTAACGGAGGAAAATTATGAGAGACTATAGTTTTGGAAATTTTATCAGTACATTGAGGGAGAGAGGTGGCATGTCTCAATATCAATTAGGTACACTCGTCGGTGTTTCGGATAAGGCGGTGTCAAAATGGGAAAATGGAGCTTCCAAGCCAAGAACAGATGTTATAAAAAAACTGGCAAAGGTTTTAGGTGTAAGCGTTGACGAGTTGTTAACCTGCGAATATGATTCTTCAAATTATGTAAGAAAGGAATTATTTGCATTGAATAATAAAATTATTAAGCAGGCAGAAAAAAGGTTGAAAGAGCTATACGGGGACAAACCGCCGGTGATAATGGCTAACAGATTTAAGACAGAACAGATTATGCTTGATGGGCAGGAAACACTTCTGTGGATGGGATTTATGGGAGAGTTATATGGAAAATGCCGTGAAGCGGGAGCGTACTTTGAAGTAAGAAATGCCCAGATGGGAGCATCTCTTATTGCATGGCTTTTGGGTGGAACAAATGTGAATCCTTTGCCGGCGCACTATTATTGTCCGGCGTGTCATAAAATTCAATTTATACCAAATGTAAAATGTGGGTTAGATGCTCCAAATAAAAAATGTATATGTGGAATGGAGTATTATAAGGATGGTTTCGGAATTGATGTAGGGAATATGTATCCTATTGAAAGAAGTAATGACATATATGTTTCTAACAATACAACGAAAATTGTGGAGGAATGTCTGAATGATTATTTCTTAAAATATGGCAGAATAAGAAAATTTAATATAATTTATACACCTATAACAGATGTGGAAATTCCGGAGGGCGATGATATTATTGGAACAAAGTTTGCACTGATATCACAGGAGATGTCAAAAGAGTTTCCTGAATATATAATAACAATGCAGTATGAGGATTTTCGTAAGGTGCGAGATGAATTTTCTATATTGACTGTTAATGAGAACAAACAGGAGTATATATCTTTTTTTGACATGGAAAAGATAGGATATACAGACAAACAAATAAGATCGTATATTAATTATTCAGTGAAGGAGTGTGCGTTTAGACATTATTACAGCGGAGTAGATTTGAATAAATTATTTAAAAATCCTGACAATATGAATTTTAGTGGGTTGCTTGCGGTTTATGGTTTTTTACATGGCACCAACGCATGGGAAAATAACTCGGAGTTTTTATACGAAAAGGGAATCCCAATGAATGATCTGATTTCATGCCGTGAGGATGTTTATTCTTATTTGTACCATAAGATAGAGACAAAATATAACAATCCTTTAGGCTTGGTATTTGAAATAAAAGAGGATGTACGCAAAGGGAAATACTTTTATAATGGCATGCCTGCAGAAATCGAAAAATTGCTGTCAGAATGTGAAGTTCCTGATTGGTATATAGAAAGTATGAAAAAAATCAGATATTTGTTTCCAAAAACAAATTTGACTGTGCAGTTGAAACGTAATGTATGCAAGACGTTGATGAAAAATGGATATTAATGTTAAAGTAAACGATAACCTGTTCATCAGGCTTAACTCTAAAAATATCTTTTATGCATTTTGATACATAGAGAGAACGGAATGGGTTATAAATATGCCGGTGTTGAAAAATAGTTACAACTATGCTACACTATATTTATAACTGTAAAGTGAAGGGGGATATCTGCTGTGGCATATACTAAGAAGGACGCGTATGATTATATCAATCGCTATCAGCGCGAAAAATATGACAGAATAACGATACTCAGGAAATCGGGTGAAAAAGAGCGCCTGACGAATATTGCCAAGAGTAACGGATACAAGACTGTAACAGAGTTTATCAATGCGTGCATTGATGAAAAGATCAGCAAAATGTAGTATATTTATAAAAATATATCAGCATAGTTATAATTATATTGCATAGTCACATTGGTTGAGAGACTTATAGATGATACTCAAAAGGGTATCGAAGATAATTAGAACCTAATAATCTAGTTGAAAAATATGAAGGACAGCGATGTATATAAGTTGTTCTTTTTTATCAGAAAACTGAAATATATATAATGCAGTAAAGGAGACCACAACCATGAAAAAAATCCGACTGACCTACAATGCACCTGTGACTTTGACTTTTGTGTTGCTGTGTTTTGTGGCGACACTGTTAAACTATATAACGCAGGGTGCGAGCAATGTGCTGCTGTTTATGACGTACCACTCGTCGCTTGCCAATCCGCTCACTTATCTGCGATTTTTTACGCATGTGCTCGGGCACAGCGGGTGGGCGCATTTTATTGGAAATGCGTCGTATCTGCTTTTGCTTGGACCGATGCTTGAGGAGAAACACGGGGGAGACAATATCGTGAAGATTATACTCGTGACAGCCCTTGTGACGGGAGTTATCAACTACATCTTTTTCCCGAGGGTGGCGCTGTGCGGGGCGAGCGGAGTAGTGTTTGCGTTCATTCTGCTCACGTCATTTACAAGCTTCAGGGAAGGGGAAATCCCGATTTCCTTTGTGCTTGTGGCAGCGATTTTCCTTGGACAACAGGTGTATGACGGTCTGGTTTACGACGATAATATATCAAATATAGCACATATTGCGGGAGGAGTTGTCGGATCCGTAACCGGATTTAAGTTTAACAGAATTGAGAAAAGCTCCTATTGATTTGTAAAAAAAGTGTGAACAATGAGCAATAGCGATGTAAATTTCTTGAAAAACGGAAAATTCTGTATTACAATTAATCCGTATGTTAAGAGAATAAAAGAAACGAGGACGTGGTTATGGATGCTGTATCGGTGACGTTATTATTTCTGGGATTGTTTAGTGGTGTTGCACTTTTTCTGTATGGTATGGGTGTGATGGGGGACGGTCTCAAGAAAGTCGCGGGAAATAAGCTTGAGACGCTTTTGTATGGGCTGACAAGTACTCCGCTTAAGGGAATTTTGTTGGGAGCGGGGGTTACAGCTATTATACAGTCGTCCTCGGCGACATCTGTTATGGTTGTCGGTTTTGTCAATTCCGGTATGATGAAGGTCGTGCAGGGAATTGGTATCATAATGGGTGCTAATATAGGAACGAGTATCACGGGCTGGATTTTGTGTCTGTCGGATATTCAGGGGGCAGAGGGAGTAGCGGCGCTTCTGTCGTCATCGAGTATCGCCGCAATTGTTGCGATAGTTGGTCTTTTGGTGAGAAATCTTTCTAAGAAGGAGACGCACAAGGCTATAGGGGATATCCTGTTTGGATTTACCATTCTTATGATAGGTATGTCCACCATGAAGGAGGCTATGGCTCCACTTCAGAACAATCCGTTTTTTATGGGGATGTTAACGAAGTTTTCCAATCCTTTTCTTGGTATTCTTCTCGGTATTGTCATCACCGCAGTTTTGCAGAGCGCATCGGCGTCGGTTGGTATTCTGCAGTCGGTGGCCATGTCGGGATTTCTTCCGTTTTCGGCGGCACTTCCGATTATTATGGGTATAGGCGTTGGCGCAGCGTGCCCGGTTCTTATGAGTGGCATGAGCTCCAACAAGAATGGTAAGAGAACAGCGTTAGTATATCTTTTTAACGATTTGGCAGGTATGCTCATCTGCGGAACAATATTTTATACCGTGCAGGCGATTGTTACGCACGGTGGACAGTTTGCGTTCATGGACATCGAGATGAAGTCAGTGTCCATTGCCCTTTTGAATACAATATACAGAATCTTGACGATCATTATTCTTGCGCCGTTTATCAAGCAGATTAATAAGCTCATGTTCTGGATAATCAAGGATACGCCGGACGATGTCGAGGACCAGGCGGATTTCGACCTGCTCGAGGAGCGTTTTCTTAGAAACCCTGAGCTTGCGCTTACGCAGGTTGGAACGGTTATGAACGGTATGGCAAGGAAGGCCCAGAAGAATGTTATGAGGGCATTTGACCTCATGGAGGACTATTCAGTTGAGAAATTCAATCTCATTCAGGAGAAGGAGACCGTAATCGACAAATATGAGGATAAGCTCGATACATATATGATGAAGATTACGGCGATAGGGCTTAACAAAAATCAGACGAGGCAGAATTCCAAGTATCTGCATACGGTCAGCGATTTTGAGCGAATTGCCGACCATGCCTGCGGAATATCGAGAGCGGCGAAGGAGATTGTCGAGAAGAAGATTAAGTTCTCCGACGATGCTAATAGGGAACTTGCGATTTTGTACAGTGCAGTCAAGGAAGAGCTTGATATGACGGTCAAATCATTCACCGAGGATGACATTGACATGGCGCGTCAGGTTGAGCCTCTGAGGATAACGGTTCGAATGCTCTGTGCAGAGCTTAAAAGAAATCATATAGTGAGACTTCAGAGCGGTAACTGTGATGCCATAAACGGTTTTGTTTTCAATGATCTGCTCACCAACCTCGAGCGTATCGTGGCGCACTGCTCGAACATAGCTGTTGCGATGATGGAGTTTGAGTCAGATGATTTCAACACGCACCAGTATCTAAAGGATATGAGAAATTCTGAGGTTTCCGACATGGCGAAGGACGTGAATTATTATTCCGATAAATATTCCGTGGAGAAGGCTGTCGGTAAGGCTGGACAAGATAAATAATGATGGTGTAAAATAATCACTGTGCAGGTATGTGCAGTGATTTTTTATTTGCAGGCATACCGCATGAGAATAATAAGCACCTGTCCTGCGGGTGCGGAATGAGGATAAAATATGGCGGGTTCTAGGGATAAGGCGTTAAATATAGTATGTATAGTGATATGTCTGGCGGCGGCATGCGCTCTGTTTATATATCTTGGACAGGGGAAACGGCTGAGCTTCTGTGATGAGATATACTCTTATACGATAACTAACTCGGATAGGGCAACATACCAGTTTGATGCTGGGAGAGTGTATTCGAGGGCAGAGGTTGAGGATATGCTGTCGCATACGAAGGGGGATACCATTGTCGGCATGTTGAAGAATGTGGCTAAGGACAAGGTACACCCGCCGCTGTACTACATATTTATGTATATCTCCTCGGTTATACAGGGAGGATACTCGAAGTGGATTGGTCTTTGTGTAAATCTTTTGTTTCTGCTTGGCACGGTGGGGCTTTTGTGGAACTTGATGTATGGTGTGACGGGAAACAGAATATTGGCGGGGGCTTCCGTCGGAGTGTACCTGTTTAATATGAGCACGCTGTCGGATATGCTTCTTGTGCGAATGTACATGGCGATGACGTTCTTTGCGATGGGGCTTTTAAGCTCAGAAATTAAGCGAGGTCCGGGCAGAAAATTCTATCCTTGGCTCATGCTTATAACCGCGGGGGGATTTCTTACCCAGTATTATTTTGCGTTCTTTGCGATGGCGTTCTTCGTGGTGGAATTTATTTTATATTGGAAGAAGGATAGGGCAAGGGTAAAGGCGTATTTTCTTTCGATGCTTGCGGCGGTAGGTCTTGCGACTGTATTGTGGCCGCTGTGGATGCCGAGTATGCTGTTTAACAGCCATGCAGGGGCGATTGCTGAGAGCGCAACGGACTTTGTGCACATGTTCAGAAAGATATACGAGGCGTTCAGAATAATGCAGGTATCGGTTTTCCAGAGAGCGTATGTGTTCGGAATGATATTTGTCGTGGGACTCAGCGTGGCGTTTTTTATATCGCCGGCAGTGCGCGAACACAGGAAAAATATAAGAAATCTTGTTATGAAGACGCTGGCGGGAGCCTTTGCGTATGCCGTGCTGGTGCGTATACTTACACCTGACTATCTCACCTCCGGAAGATACTATTATCCGGCGCAGATGCTTGAGATAACGGCAATTTTGCTCATGCTGTATTCGCTCACGGCGGAGTACGTTGCAAAAGGAAGAGAGCTTGTGTTTGCGGGGCTCTGTGTGCTTTTCATTGTGGGGGATTTTGCCGGGTACAGGTATGGATATGGGATTGACTACTATGGGGATGCGGCGGTGTACGATGAGAAGATGGCGGCTCTTGCAGAATATGCTGACGGGCTGTGGGTTCTGACCGAGAACAATTCCTATCAGCTTGACGCGATGCTGCCGTTCTGGTGTATTCCTGAGTACCTCGTGGTGCTTGATGATAGTGTGTCAGAGGAGTACGAGGTGCTAAATCAGCTTGATGGAGTGGACAGAACGATAATCGTCTCACAGGAGTATTTGACCGACGAGGGATTTAAAGATAATTCTGACAGGGGAATGTATTACCTTATAGGTTCAACGGGCAGATTTGCTACAGACGAGCTTCTGTTTCAGGATGGCGGGGTTCTTGTATATAAGGTTGAGTTTCAATAATGGCATACCCCATCTACAGTTTAACCTGTGAGATGGGGTGTCTTTTGGTTCTATTGTTTTTTGCTGCGATTAAGACGTGTGAACTCACGGGCGATTAACAGAATAGATTCGTTGTATTCGAGAGGAAGAGTTGACATCATTGAGATTACATCTTTCTGCATGTCATCTTCGGCATCATTTCCAAAAACGATGGTATCAAGAGAGACATGAAGACCTTTTGATAGCTTAACCAGGGTATCCACGGACATTGATTTGCGTCCGTTCTCGATTTCCGATAAGAAAGTGACAGATATTCCGATTTTGTCAGCGAGCTCCTGCTGCGTCATGTTAATAGAACGCCTGAGTTGGTAAATCTTGTTACCTATGATACGGTTGGTATCATGGGACGTACAGTTCATAGAAATCCTCCAGTACATTTATTTATTGTTAAAGTAAAATTTAACTACTAATACAAAATACCAAAAAATGGTAATGAATTAAATCAACAGCAGTTTAGAATTTGTTAAACGGAAGATAAATAGTGTAAAAAATACGCCTGATAGCATATTTTTCATTACTATTTACGCCACTATACGGAGGCGCGGAGAATTAATTATTTAGAATATTAGTCTTTAAGGAGGCATAATAATGGGAATAGATATGCAGGATATTCTGGGCTTTAATTTTTTTCAATATGGGAGCCCGTACATAGGAGAGTGCGGCGGAATGCATTTTCGCATGGCGAGAAATCCGCTCGAGAATGTGGTTTTCAACCATGACCCGCACAAGAACGATGAGGCGTTGTTCGACGTGACCATATGGCGCGGACCGTTCAACTATGAAAAGACGAAGCAGAAGAAAACCACCGCACAGTTTCCTTTCACGCCAGAGGGGCGCAAGGAAGCCGTGCGGTGGCTTAATGAGCGGTACGCAGAGCGCGTTGAGTACTGGGCGGAGGGGATTCCGCTGTTTCCAAAATATAAGACGGATCCTGATGAGGAGGCGTAGGACTAGAGAATGTAGTTGTCCAAAAAATCCATGGCGGCATCAGAGAGAGGCAGGCTGGAGTTGACACAGTAGCTTACCTCTCTTTTTTTTATGTCAATGTCGGGTGGGGTGACTTCCATGAGAGCTCCGGATTCCAGCTCGTTTTTGACAAATTCGCGTATGACACAGCCTATTCCGAGCCCTGTCTTTGCAAACTCAATGAGCAGGTCCATGCTTCCGATTTCCATGAGCGTTGTCTGGGAGAGAAGCATGTCATTAAGGTAGGAATCAACATAGGTTCTTGTGACATTGTCCCTTGTCAGCAGCATAAGATTGGCACCTTGAAAAAGATTATGCATGTTGGTATTCTCTCTCAGAAGTAGATTTTTTATGTAGCCCGGGGAGGCGACGAATGTATCGTGGATTGAGCCCGCACTGTATAGCTTCAACCCTCTCTGGGAGTCGGGAGTGGCTATAAGTCCTATATCTATGTCGCGGCTGTCGATGAGAGCTCTTGTATGTAAGGATGACTGACAGTTGATGGATATGCTGATGTGCGGATTTTTTCGTACATATTTCTGAAGTCTCGGAAGAAGGATATATTTGCACAGGGTATTGCTTGCGCCGAAGCGTATGCGTCCGACACCAAGCTCCTTCCTTGAGCGCAGCAGGAGCTCACCGGCGTTAATCTCGTTAAAGGCGGACTGAATGTGCGAATATAGAAGCTCACCGTCCTCTGTGAGGCTTACGCCCTTTGAACTTCTGAAAAAAAGGGTGGTGCCAAGCTCGTCCTCAAGCTGTTTAATCGCTTTGCTGACGGCAGGCTGGCTTATAAACAGCCGCTTGGAGGCTGACGAGATACTGCCTGTCTGCGCGACGGCGAGAAATATGTTGTAGAGATTTAGGGTGGTGTGCCCCATATTGCCTGAATTTGTCATGTCAATTCTCCGTTTCTGAATGTTTTCTAATAGTTCGGCATGGACTGACTATATTAAATACCATAACTTCAAGTTATACAAAGTATAAATAATATGTATTTTTAGAATAACACAAAATGTGCTATGATGCAATCAGTAACCTTGAAAGACCGCTGTGAAATGCGGGACAGGGATAGAAAAGAGGAATTATTTTATGGGTATGACGATGACACAGAAGATTCTTGCAGCACATGCGGGACTTCCTTATGTTGAGGCTGGACAGCTTATAGAGGCTGATCTTGATTTGGTTCTTGGAAATGATATAACATCTCCTGTTGCCATACATGAGATGGATAAGATGAAGGTTGACGGAGTGTTCGATAAGGATAAGATAGCTCTTGTCCCGGATCATTTTGTGCCGAATAAGGATATCAAGTCGGCAGAGCACTGCAAGTGCGTGAGAGAATTTGCAAAGAGAAACGAGATTACGAATTATTTCGAGGTTGGTCAGATGGGAATTGAGCATGCGCTGCTCCCTGAGAAAGGTCTTACAGTTGCGGGTGATGTTGTCATAGGTGCTGACTCACACACCTGTACATACGGAGCGCTCGGGGCATTCTCTACAGGTGTCGGCTCGACCGATATGGCAGCGGGCATGGCTACAGGTAAGGCGTGGTTTAAGGTGCCTTCCGCAATCAAGTTTGTTCTCACGGGAAAGCCTTCTAAGTGGGTGAGCGGCAAGGACGTAATTCTTCACATAATCGGAATGATCGGAGTTGACGGTGCGCTCTATAAGTCTATGGAGTTTGTGGGAGACGGAATAAAGAACCTCTCCATGGACGACAGATTTACAATAGCCAACATGGCGATTGAGGCGGGCGGAAAGAACGGAATTTTCCCTGTGGACGACATCGCTGAGGCGTACATGAGAGAGCACTCGACGAAGAAATATACAATCTATGAGGCGGACGAGGATGCAGTGTACGATGAGACATACACCATCGACCTCTCAACTCTCAAGCCTACGGTGGCATTTCCTCATCTTCCTGAGAATACACACACTGTCGACGAGGCAGGTGAGGTGAAGATTGACCAGGTTGTAATCGGTTCCTGCACCAACGGACGTCTTGATGACCTCCGCATTGCCGCTGAGGTGCTTGAGGGCAGAAAGGTGGCACTGGGTCTCAGGGTTATCATAATTCCTGCGACACAGGCAATATATCTGAAAGCGATGGAGGAGGGGCTTTTA
>CAMEEX010000010.1 GCA_945915235.1 uncultured Clostridia bacterium
TCGCTGTGATGTTGTTTCGGAGCTTTCCTGAAGCCCGTCTGCCTGTTGGCTTCCGGATTTCAAAATCATTGGCTGAAATCTAAGTTTTATTTCTTCCTGACTTTGTTTTTCTCTCGCGAGGACGTGTTATATATTAACATGTCCGAGAAGGTTTGTCAACAGTTTTTAAGAATTTTTTCTTTTTTCTAAAAACTGTTTACAATTTATCGCAACCGACTTTCGTCTGTGCGATGCCTTGTGTTTCAAGGCTTGTTTATACTAACACATTGTTTTGGATTTGTAAAGGGAAATATTATAATAAGTTTTCTTGCTGTTTTAGAGTGAATTGTTGGAATTTTCTGATTTTAATGGAATACTTTATTGTGATATACAACTCTCTACTTTTTGGATTTTTCCGGCGGTTTTTCTTCTCCTTGCACTTTCGCCTTCCGGCCTCCATTATTCCAAAGTATTCCAATCGTATAAACGCTATAAAATTAATCATATAGATAACATAAAAATAAGGGTACAGAGCACTTACACGATGCTCCATACCCTTGTATGTATTTTACTTGTTGCCTGTATATGTGTCGAGTACATTCTTAGCGTTATCAGTGATATCTCTCTGATATGCAATCTCATGCTCCATGCCTCTCGATTCGTCGTTTGCCACGAGTGCGGCGTCTAAAACCTTGTTGAGAAGTTCATTTACGGAGCCTGCCATCTCATGCTGCTTTGTGGTGTTCTCGTATATCTGGTTCATGGACTGGACTGTGTTGGATATAAATTCCTGAACCTTCACGATGGTGTCCGCTATCTCCTTTGACGACTTAGCGGTCTGGGCTGCGAGATTACGCACCTCACCTGCTACCACCGAGAAGCCTCTTCCCTGCTCACCGGCTCTTGCAGCCTCAATAGATGCATTGAGTGAAAGTATGTTAGTCTTGTTCGCAATGCCGCTTATCACCTGTGTGAAACCCTCTATCATCTTGGAAAGATTTTCGAGCTCCTTGATATTCTCGGAGGAACGCTCAACAACCTCATTGAGTCTGTTAATCTGCTCGATGATGTCACCGATGCTGGTAATGCCCTCCCTCACAAGATTGAGCGAAGTGTCTGATGAGTTAATCACATCAAATGCGTGCTTCTCCACCTTGAGCTGCGACTCATCAAGATCATATACAACCTTCTTCATTTCGTTTACTAATACATTATTATCCATTATGTTCATTTCCTCCTAAAACTTTTCCAACACAGGCTGCTCTGCTATTGTAAATCATTCCTGACAACGCCCAAAAGCTCGTTGACGGATTTTATTCCAAGCAATCTTATCCTTCCATCCGGTTTAAGATTTTTAAGGCATACCTCGGGCAGGATACAGGTGGTAAAGCCAAGCTTGATCGCCTCATTAACCCTGACTGCCGCATGGCTTACTGCCCTTATCTCTCCCGTGAGTCCGACCTCGCCGAAAACTATCGTGTTGTGGTCGACCGCGATATTCTTATAGCTTGATAATACGGCATATACTATCGCCAGGTCAAGTGCAGGTTCGGATATTTTCAGTCCACCCGCTATATTAAGGTATGCGTCGCACCCCGACAGCCTTAGCCCTATCCTCTTCTCGAGAACCGCCATAAGCAGGTTAAAGCGGTTGATGTCCGCCCCCGCTGAGGTTCTCCTCGGCATGCCGAAATTGGACTGGCACACGAGCGCCTGTATCTCAACAAGCATCGGTCTCGTGCCCTCCATGAGGCAGGCAACAACCGAGCCCGGCGCACCGTCAGGTCTGCCGTCGAGCATATACTCGGACGGATTGGTCACCTCCGCAAGTCCGCTCTCACGCATCTCGAACACACCAATCTCATTTGTCGAGCCAAATCTGTTCTTCACCGCCCTCAAAATACGGTACGCGGCATTCTTATCGCCCTCAAAATATAGCACCGTGTCGACCATGTGCTCGAGTATCCTCGGTCCGGCGACAACGCCCTCCTTCGTCACATGTCCTACAATAAAAATCGAGATATTCAGCCCTTTCGCAAGCTGCATAAGAACCGCCGTCGACTCGCGCACCTGACTTACGCTTCCCGGAGCCGATGCCGTGTTCTCACAAAACATCGTCTGAATCGAGTCTATTATAACCACATCCGGCATCGTCTTTTTGATGACATCGTCTATGACATCGAGATTGGTCTCACATAAAAGCGATAATCTGTCGGAAAATTCACCTATCCTGTCAGCTCGAAGCTTAATCTGCCTCAGCGACTCCTCGCCCGATATATACAATACGTTCTTCGTATTGGCAAGATTGCGGCACACCTGAAGCAGCAGGGTAGACTTACCTATTCCCGGGTCACCGCCGACAAGCACCAGTGAGCCCCGCACTATTCCGCCGCCGAGCACCCTGTCAAGTTCCGAATAGCCCGTGAGTGTTCTCTCCTCCTCGTCAAGCGATATTCCTGACAGAACCGAAGGCATCACGTCACGATGCATCACGCCCCTTATGCCTGCCTGCGCGGTCTGCTTCACAACCGGCTCCTCGACAAAAGTGTTCCACTGCCTGCACTCAGGACACTGCCCCAGCCATTTTGACGACTCATAACCACATTCCTTACAGAAAAAAGCGGTATTTTTAGCTTTTGCCATACTCACCTCACCTTAACCATAAACGAACAGGGTTGTCCCACCCTTATCGCGATAGTACAACCCTGTCTTATAATTTATTGAAAATTGTTACATTCTGTTGACTTCTACCTTGACCGGTCTGCCTGAAAGTTCAACACTAAGACTTAACTTTCCGCTGATATTGGTCTTCATGTTTCCGATGACAACACCGTCAACAAGCACCTTGTAATCTGTATCAGCCTCCAGGCCGAGGGTAATCTGTGCGTCCTCATTTCCCTCAACATAGAACTTCACTGAGCTGTCATCTGCAACAAATCCGTTTACCGCTGTTCCCGGAACAGACTCATATACAAAATTTCCATTCTCCTCAAGTTTCGTGATCTCATTAAACGTCTTAACCTTGTAGACATCTCCGTTCACATCAAAATTGTCAAGCTTCGCCTTGGTATCCAACTCATAGTTGCCAAAACTGATTGAGCCATCCTTCTCAACCTTGATTAATTCCTCAATTACTGGCATAACCGCTCCTCCTGCATTCGGTACTGACCGAAGTATTTTTTATTACAAATCTCGCGTAAATCTGTAACTTTTAGGTTCATTATATCTCAAAACAACCTAAATTTCCACTACATTTTACTTAGATTTTGAAAATACAAGCTTATCATTCTCAAGGCTCACAAGCACGGTATCTCCCGCCTTGAAGCTGCCCTCAAGAATCTTCTCTGCGAGTTCATCTTCGACCTTGCTCTGAAGTGCCCTCTTTAACGGTCTCGCGCCGTACTTCTCATCGTAGCCGTTATCGATTATATAATTTCTCGCAGCATCGTCGAGCTTTATTGTCATGTTCATCTGCTCCTTGATGCGCTTATTTATCGAAGCAAGAAGAATATCGACAATGCTTCCGATGTTCTCTTTCGTGAGCGTGTGGAACACGATCGTCTCGTCAATTCTGTTTAAGAACTCAGGCTTGAATATGGTCTTTACTTCCTCCATAACCCTCTCCTTCATAACAGCATGGTTATGCTCCTTGCTGTTGTCTGAGGCAAAGCCGAGGTTCTTAGGTGAAATGATATTCTGTGCGCCCGCATTCGAGGTCATAATGATAACCGTGTTCTTAAAGTCGACCTTTCTTCCGGTCGAGTCAGTGATATGTCCGTCGTCGAGCACCTGAAGCAGTATGTTAAACACATCAGGGTGAGCCTTCTCTATCTCGTCAAAAAGAATAACCGAGTATGGATTTCTTCTGACCTTCTCGCTGAGCTGTCCACCCTCCTCGTAGCCGACATATCCCGGAGGCGAACCAATCATCTTAGAGACACTGTGCTTTTCCATGTACTCGGACATGTCAACTCTTATGAGCGCATTCTCCGAGCCGAACATCGCGTCGGCAAGAGCCTTTGAAAGCTCCGTCTTACCTACACCCGTAGGTCCAAGGAAAAGGAAGGAGCCGATAGGTCTCTTAGGGTCCTTGAGTCCAACTCTTCCACGTCGTATAGCCTTGGCCACCGCAGTTACCGCCTCGTCCTGTCCTACAACGCGCTCATGTAGTGTCTTTTCGAGGTTCATAAGTCTCTGCGACTCCTCCATGGCAAGTTTCTTTACAGGAATTTTTGTCCAGTCGGAAACGACATCGGCAATCTCATTTTCTCCGACCACCATACGCCTGTTGTGCTTGTCGTTGTCCCACTTTTTCTTGAGCTTATCGAGCTTTTCCATCTTCTTTAGCTGCTTTTTCTTGATCTCGCCCGCCTTCTCGTAAGCCTCTTCCTTTATTGCTGCTTCCTTCTGCGCGTCCATGGAAGCAATCTCGTCCTCAAGATTTTTGATTGCGTCAGGCTTTAAATAAACACCGAGTCTGGTCTTTGACGCAGCCTCATCTATGAGGTCAATCGCCTTGTCCGGCAAAAATCTGTCGTTGATGTATCTTGATGACATCTTGACTGCTGCCACAAGAGCCGCATCGGAAATCTTCACTCCGTGATGCTTCTCGTATGCAGGTCTTATTCCCTTCAATATCTCGACGGTCTCGTCCTCAGACGGCTCCTCGACATTGACAGGCTGGAAACGTCTCTCAAGTGCGGCGTCCTTCTCGATATACTTGCGGTACTCCTCAAGCGTTGTGGCACCGATTATCTGTACCTCACCTCTTGCGAGTGATGGTTTTAAGATATTCGACGCATCGATAGCGCCCTCGGCACCGCCAGCACCTATTATCGTGTGAAGCTCATCTATGAAAAGAAGAATGTTACCGGCTGCCTTTACCTCGGCAATAACCTTCTTGATGCGTTCCTCGAACTCACCTCTGTACTTCGAGCCTGCGACCATCCCCGACAGATCGAGTGTGAGAAGTCTCTTATCAGCGATCGTCTCCGGCACATCTCCCTCGACAATCTTGAGTGCAAGACCCTCTACAACCGCAGTTTTACCGACACCCGGCTCACCTATAAGGCAAGGGTTATTCTTGGTTCTTCTGCTGGTTATCTGGATAACTCTCTGAATTTCCTTCTCCCTTCCGATAACAGGGTCAAGCTTTCCTTCCGCGGCAAGCTTTGTCAGATCCCTGCTGTACTGCTCAAGCGTGGCTGTCGGATTTTTCTTATTCTTAGGCTTATTTCCCTGAAAATCCTCCTTGTAGGCGCTGCTGTCCTCGCCCATCGCGATGAGAAGGTCAACGTAGGTCTTTTGTATATTTACACCTATTGTATTTAAAAGTCTGAGCGCAACGCTCTCGCTCTCCTTGATAATAGCTATGAGAATATGCTCCGTTCCGATAAGCTGTGCCTTAAAGCGCACTGCCTCCCTCGCCGCCTGGTCAAGCACTCTTCTTGCCCTCGGAGTGTAGGAGTTCGGCTCTGCCACATTTACATTGCCGTCCTGAGAGATGAGCTGCTCTAAAATAGCGACAATCCTCTCCTCGTCGGCGCCGTTCTCCATGAGAACCTCGCCCGCAACACAGTCGCCCTGCCTTAACAGTCCAAGCAAAATATGTTCAGTTCCGACCGAGGTGTGTCCTAGCTCGCTCGCAGCCTCAGCCGCAAGGTCGAGAGCCTCCTCAGCCTTCTTTGTAAATCCTATCTGCATAACGTATTCCTTTCTATAATTATTGACTATATATTTTAATATCAGTTTTCTCTATTCGTCAAGTGCCGGAAGATGCTCCCTTATATACTTTGCGCGCAGGACGTCCACCTCCTCGACGGACATCGCCTTCTCCTTGCCGCTGTTGTACTGCAGGGTTCTCGGCTGGACTGCAAGCATCATGGAGTATGCAGAGAAATCCTCCGCGTCCTTAAACTTTATCGTCCCGAGACACAGCCCAAGGCGTATCTCAGACAGAAGCACCATCGCATTCTTGAGATTGAGGCATCTTGAATACTTTAACACGCCATAGGACTTATACGCCTCGTCCTCGGCTCTTATTCTTCCCGCCTCGAGATAATCCTTTCTGAGTGAGCGCTCCTGACGCATAATCTGCTGGACAACCGAGTCGAGATTGTGGATAATATCCTCCTCCGACTGTCCGAGGGTTCTCTGGTTGGAGAACTGATAGATGTCGCCCATGCCGTTCATTCCCTCGCCGAAGCAAGCCGATATTCTCACCCCGAAGCGTCCGAGCTCGTTTGCGAGAAGCTGCAGTTTCTTGGTGTTTGCAAGCACCGGGAGATGAAGTCTGTACGCGGCTCTCATTCCCGTTCCCACATTGGTAGGGTATGTTGTATGATACCCATATTTTTCACTGAAGGCATAATTAAAATGCTCCTCAAGAAAATCATCGTACAGATTAGCTGACCTTAGGCAGGCTTCCATATCCATGCCCGCTATCATCGCCTGTATGCGGATATGGTCCTCGCTGTTGACCATAATTGACAGTCCGCCGTCGTGCGACAGAGCCGCCGCGCCGTCCTTGCGTCCCGCCATGTATCTGTTAATCTCCTGCTGTTCATACAGAAGCTGTCTCTGGTTGTCGCCTATTCCGTTCATTCGCTTCAGCTCGAAGCCGTCCGCGTACTCGCTGTCGCTTATGCACTCAAACACCCTGTCGACAAGATTTTTGCCCTCATCGGCACTTATCTTGGTCGAAAACGGATATTCAGTCGTGTTTCTGGCGAGCCTGATGCGGCTTGAGAGCACCACATCGGAGTCCTTTCCCTTCTTATCATACCATTTAAGCATTGTCTGCCGCCCCCTCAATCTGACTCTTCAAGTCCTTTATATGGTCACGGAGTCTTGCCGCCTCCTCGAAATCCTCCTCAAGCACAGCCTGTTTAAGTCTCTTGTCCATGACATCTATCTCATGTGAAAGTGATGCCCTCGTAGGTTTCTTCTCTGTCTTTGTGACGTCGTTTTCTGCTGCCTCGGTTACATCTGCGTTCATGCCGCTGCCATTTTCACTCATCTGGGTATTCATGCTTCTCATGGACTTCATAAGTCTGTAAGGCTTCTTTCCCTGATGACTGACACTGCCCTGAATCTTCTTGATGCTGTCGTCAAGGAGCGGGCCAAACACATTATAGCACTCGGCACAGCCAAACGCACTGTTCTTTATAAATTCGCCGTAGCTTAAATGACACCCCGGGCATACGACATGTGTCTTAGGGTCGTCCTGCTCACCGCCTATCGGCATGCCAAGAAGCCCCGACAACAGCTGTCCTAAACGCCCGTCACTGTCTAACAGGTTAGTGTAATAGCTTATATCAGTCTTGGCAGCACATTCACTGCAAAGATGATGCTCCGTCCTATTGCCGTTCACAACCTCCGAATAGTGGAAGGTCGCCTCATTCTCTCCACAAATCTCACATAACATCAGATTAGTCCTCCCCTATATATTCATTAATAATACCGTCAACCAGAGAATGTATCTCCTCCGGCGACAGATTTTTGCACAATGCCTTTGCAACAATAACACGCATATCGTCGGTCAGCTCCTGCATGGCACGAATTTTATCAACGTCCACGGCAATCACCGCACCTCTTCTCCTGTCAAGCTTGATAAAGCCCTCCTCGCGAAGCACCGAGTACGCCTTATTGACCGTGTGCATGTTGACCCCCACGACCTCGGCAAGCTGTCTCACCGACGGCAGAATATCGCCCTCATGCATCTCGTCCATGGCAATACAGGTAATTATCTGATTGCATAGCTGTACATATATAGCCTCATCACTGTTAAAGTCAATCGCAAATACCATGGGATTGTACCTCCGATACGTCATTGTTATAGTATGAATATAACAGATGCACGAGGAAAAAACAATTAATTTTTTATAAAAAAGAGCGGTAAAATATAAATATATTGATTTACGTTATGAATGTATAATGTTTTGTATTTATATATATCGGCTCCGTTGTTCGGGGCTAAGATGTTCTAGGAACTCTGGTAAAAAATATGACCTCGTCCGCCGCCGAAGCAAAGCATACGTCCGTGTATGCGTTGCTTCTGAGTCCGCATATCAAGCTCGAGCTTCTTACAGCTTAGCTCCGACGAAAGCTTGCTCTCGGCAATCGAACCCAGCCTCATATACCGACAATATGAGAATAGGTACATTGCCGATTTCCCTTATCTTCATCGTGGCAAGAAGCCCGTTCATCTTAGGCATCATAATGTCGAGCATCGCAAGCTGCACACTTTTGGTCGTAAGAAGCGATAGCGCCTCCTCGCCATTGTACGCCTCAAGTACATTGAAGCCTTCCTCTGCAAGAATTTTTCTTATTATATATACAATCTCAACGGCGTCATCGGCGACTAAGATATTAATTTTATCCATGTTTTTTCTCCATTGTAAAATACACTTCCATTATAGAAAAAGAATCCAAGTACCCTATAAACATATAAATAACTACATGATATACGCTTGGTTTTATAATGCATAAATTTTATTATTTCAGTTTAATAACAATAAGCATAAAATAATAATTATTACAATCAAAATCAACCCTGACATTATAGTTGCTTGTAATATTTTCTTTTTATATTCTTGTACCGATAATAGAGAAATTACATACCTATTGCCCTGTTTTACCGCATTAATATCTCCTCGCTTTATCATATTATAAACAGTACTTTTACTAATCCCCAACATGTCTGCTGCTTCTTCTACCCCACATGTTTTCTCCGAAGAAATATTATTTCCCTCACTATTTTGTAAATCTATTCTCTTTTGTTCATTATACTTTTCTTCTTTAGACTTCTCCACTGAAATATTATCATCTTCAATTTTAAAATCATTTTTTGAATCTTTTCCAACTGACCTGCTTGAAGTTTTCCTGTCACCAATAATTCCAATATCATACGTCTCTATCGGGCATCCAAGCAGCTGAATTATTTTTAATTCGTCCATTGCGTCAAAAAAAGCATTATGTGTTTCTGTATAACCATCATCACCACTAAGCATTCTTAGTATTGACTCAACTCCATAACCTTTTTTCATTTTTCCGGTTCCATAACACTCCACATATTCCGGGATTTTTTTATTAAACTGTTTGTATGCTGCAATACGCATTATATCGCACCATACAAAATTCGATAGTTCATTTAAATGATTTTTGTCAAAACTTGCATTATATGCTAAAACTCGATTAACATTATTTATTGATAAAAAATTAACTATTTGTTCAAGTACATTTTTTCTGTTATCTTTATAATACTCGTTTATTCCCGGCATTCTTAATATTGACGAATACATTCCCGGCATGGTACATTCAGGGTTAATCAAATAATATTTTGCATCTTCTTTTTCCAAAGTCCGCGAATTTCCAATCACAACACCAATTGACATTACTTTGTCATCCCAAGTTGTCTCTACATCTATAACTGCAAACCTTTCCGTGTCTTTTTTAGCATAAATATTATTTATATATTCCTGTCTGCCCTGATGCAAAAAAATATTTGGTTTATAATATTTGTTTATAACGCCCTTTGTGATTGCGCTTGTGACCAAATCTAAAAAAATCTGTGTATCAGATATTTCTATACAATACATTGAATTATCTCTTGTATTCCATAAAACACCTTTTTTTATATTTAATGCTGCCATATAACATGCACACTGCAAATAATGTTCGTGTGTCAATTCCGAAACAAATTTCAACTCAAACACCGTATCATCCAACACAACATCCGCATATCCAATCGCATTAAATACTTCCGCCCCATTTTCATGTGTAGCAAAATGTAGCTCACATTTAACCTGAGCATTTACATCTGATGTAAATTTTGATTGTAACCTTGATACAATTTGGTTTTTCTGCTCATCTGTAACAAAGGGAATCTTAACCTGATTACGATATCTTCTTTGATTCGTTTCTAAAGAAGTTAATAATAATATCTTTTCATCTAATGTTTTATTTCGTTCCTCCTCTTTATATTCCTGTTTTTTCATCATCAACTTCAAATTAATTTCCAAATCAATATTATAATTATCAAAAAAGACTGCTTCCTGATAAATTCCTATGCATGGTGATAAATCAATCAATTCATCCTTATTATTTATTACAATGATATGCCTATCTTCCTGTTCAATTTTAGATATTTTCAACTGTGCAAAGCATTTTTCTATATCTTCTTTATATTTAAATTCAAACATTTTGGACATATCAAATCGCTTAAAATCATTCTTCGATTCTACAAAGGTTGATAATGTTTTCTCAGATAATCTTGTTTTCTCCTCTTTCACAAATATTATTTTTTCTTTACCACGACTTGCAGCTACACAAAATATATTTCTTAGTATTTCATATGAAACCTGTGGCTGATTAATTCTAAAACTCCAATATTCCTCTGTATAATCGAATATTACACAAATATTTCTTTCCAAACCTTTGCTGCTGTCATACGTTGTAAAAATTGCAGATGTGGTTTTAGGTTCCGTTGCTCCATTTGAATCATAATCGGCTATGCTTGCATAAACCGTACTTTTATTAAATTTCTGTGGATAACCGTTTTCAAGCTTATTTAATGCATCTGCTAAGCTGCGATTTCTTTGACCTAAACATAATATATCTTCCGGATTCTGTTTAGACAGAAAATCAACAACTTCATCCATTGTCATTTCCTCAACTAAACAGTTTCTATTTACACCTACTATTGTTTTATTCCAAATTCTTCCCAGTGTTGCCGCCAATTCCTCCGAAATTCTGAAACATTTTGTAAACTGAAGTTTTTCATATTCCTCCAAAAATCCATCAATAAATGCAGCTACGTCTAAAGAAGTCTTATCATAAATTTTTTGTTCCATATCTCCAACAGCAATAATCTGCATTTGAGGATTAGATTTTTTAATTACAATTAAAAGTTCAGCTAATTCCTGTTCAATATCCTGATATTCATCTATTATCAATACATCATATCCCGGAATGGAATCAACTTCATGCAGGAATGTCTGAATTAAATCCGATACTCCGACCGACTTTCCAACTTTCTTCAACATCATGTACGCAAACCCATGATAGTTCGTCACAGTAACATTCTTTTTATGAATTTTATTTTTGGCATCTATCTTTAATAATCTATTATATGTTAGATAAAGTATTTTCTTATTAGATGGGTAAATATTACAAAGCTGTTGTATTACGGTTGTTTTTCCACTGCCAATACAGGCATCCACCAATATGTTTTTACCAATTAATGCTGTTGAAACAAATTGCTGCTGCTCATCTGACAATATAAGTTCACTATTAATCATTTAGTACTTCCACCTTATTTTCATTTAGTTAACTTTCTAATAATCTATTGACATAAATAAAAACATCTAAATCAGCAATCTGCTGATTTAGATGTTTTTTAACAATATTACGCCTCATCAATCGCTTTACCGATGTCATGTCTCATATATTTATTCTCGAATGAAACCCACTCCGTAGCCTTGTATGCGTTGGCTCTCGCGGTCTTTAGGTCGGAGCCTGTCGCCGTGATGCCTAAGACTCTTCCTCCGTTAGTCACGAAGCCCTCGTCCGTCAGCTTGGTTCCCGCGTGGAAGCAGTAGTATCCCGGATTGTTGTCAAATGCCTCAAGTCCCGTTATGAGCTTGCCCTTCTCGTACTTCTCAGGATATCCGTCCGATGCAAGTACAACGCAAACGGCAGCGTTATCCTCGAACTCGAGCTCTACCTTATCGAGTGTTCCGTCGATGCATGCCTCGAACACGTCAATAATGTCGTTCTTCATTCTAGGAAGCACAACCTGCGTCTCAGGGTCTCCGAAACGCGCATTGTACTCAAGCACACGAGGTCCCTTCGGTGTGAGCATAAGTCCGAAGAAAATAATTCCCTTAAACTCCCTGCCCTCAGCCTTCATGGCATCAACCGTTGCCTGATATATGTACTTCTTACAGAACTCGTCAACCTCAGCCGTGTAGAACGGGCTCGGTGAAAATGTTCCCATTCCGCCCGTGTTAAGCCCCTTGTCGCCGTCCTTCGCGCGCTTGTGATCCTGCGCGGAGGTCATAATCTTAATCGTGTGACCGTCGACAAAGGAGAGAACGGACACCTCACGTCCCGTCATAAACTCCTCGATAACTATTCTGTCACCTGCTGAGCCGAACTGCTTGTCAAGCATGAGTGTCTTGACGCCCGCTTTAGCCTCCTCCTTGGTGTTGCAGATTAGCACACCCTTTCCAAGGGCAAGACCGTCAGCCTTCAAAACGGTAGGATACTCTGCCGTCTCAAGGTACTCGAGCGCTGCCTCAGGGCTGTTGAAGGTCTCATAAGCCGCAGTAGGAATGTTGTATTTTTTCATAAGGTCCTTGGAAAATGCCTTGGAGCCCTCAAGAATGGCTGCGTTCTTTCTCGGTCCGAATACACGCAGACCTGCTGCCTCGAAAGCATCAACAATTCCGCCAACGAGCGGGTCGTCCATTCCGATGATCGTCAGGTCAATCTTCTGCTCCTTCGCAAATGCTACAAGCTTGTCAAACTCCATGGCTGTGATCGGAACACACTCCGCTATCTGACCGATTCCGGCATTACCCGGGGCGCAGAATATCTTGTCAACCCTCTTACTCTGTGCACATTTCCATGCTATCGCATGCTCTCTTCCGCCGCTTCCAACAATAAGAATTCTCATAACTGTCCCTTTCTATCTGAAACTTTAGCAATACTGTCCGGCACTACCTGTCCGGACAGCATATATTTATCATTGTTCAATTACAGTCCTGCCGTCAACAACCTTAACCTTCCCCTGAGCTATCAAATCGATTGCCTGCGGAAGAATTATCCACTCTGCCTGCTCCATGACACGCCTCTGGAGTGTCTCCGGCGTATCGTCCTGCTCTATCATAACAGGCTTCTGTAAAATTATAGGCCCGGTATCAGTTCCGTCATCTACAAAATGAACGGTTGCTCCCGTCACCTTAACGCCTCTGCTAAGTGCCGCCTCGTGAACGTGAAGTCCATAGTGCCCCTTTCCACAGAAGGACGGTATGAGTGATGGATGTATGTTTATAATTCTGTTTGTGTATGCCTTAACCATAATGTCAGGTATAGCCACCAGGAAGCCCGCCAGCACGATGAGGTCAACCTTGTAGGAGTCCACAGCAGCAAGGAGTGCCCTGTGAAATGCCTCCCTGTCCTCATAGCTCTTAGGTGAGATGCACTCGGCGGGAATGTTGTTATTCCTTGCCCTCTCGAGTGCATACGCCTTGCGGTTATTGCTTATCACAACAGCAATCTCCGTATTATGTATCTTTCCCGATGCTATGCTGTCAATAATTGCCTGCAGATTAGTTCCGCCGCCGGATACAAGCACCGCAATCCTTAGCATATGGTAACTCCCTTCTCGCCTGCCACAGCCTTGCCGAGAACGAATGCCTTCTCGCCGGACTCATTGATGGCGGCAACTGTCCTGTCAGCATCGGCAGGGTCAACAGCGAGCACCATTCCGACGCCCATGTTGAAGGTGTTGTACATCATATGCTCGTCAATATTTCCCTCTCTCTGAAGCATCTTAAAGATTGCAGGAACCTCATAACTGTCCTTATTTACCTGTGCTCTTATTCCATCAGGTAACATTCTAGGGATATTCTCGTAGAAGCCGCCGCCTGTTATATGGCTGCAGCCCTTAATCTTGACGCCTGCATTCTTGACTGACTTGAGCGCCTTTACATAAATTCTCGTAGGCTCAAGAAGAGCTTCACCGAGAGTTCTTCCAAGTTCATCATAGTATGTATCAAGACCTTCCTTGGTAAGCTTATCCTCAAATACCTTGCGGACAAGTGAGAAACCATTCGAGTGGACACCGGAGGAAGCGATAGCAACAAGTGTGTCGCCATCCTTGATGTTCTCGCCTGTGATCATGTCCTTGCGGTCAATAACACCCACGGAAAATCCTGCCAGATCGTAATCCTCCTCAGGCATAAGTCCCGGGTGCTCGGCTGTCTCACCGCCGATGAGCGCACACTCGGACATCTTACAGCCCTCAGCAACACCCTTTACAATCATCGCAATCTTCTCAGGATAGTTCTTGCCACAAGCAATATAGTCTAAGAAGAATAATGGCTCACCGCCTGCACATGCAACATCATTCACACACATGGCAACCGCATCAATACCGATTGTGTCATGCTTATCCATGATAATGGCAAGCTTGACCTTCGTACCGCAGCCGTCTGTTCCCGATAGTAAAACAGGATCTTCCATATCCTTAATCGCCTTCAGCGAAAATGCGCCTGAAAAACCTCCGAGACCTCCAAGTACCTCCGGTCTCATCGTTCCCTTTACATACTCCTTCATAAGCTCAACTGACTTATATCCTGCTTCAATATCTACTCCGGAATTCTTGTAATCCATTTTTATTTCCTCCATTATTGTGATGTTGTATTATGCGTTATAGCCCTCATAGCCTGTCTTTTCAATCTTCTCCTTCTTAGCCATGACGCCTGCCTTTAGCTCTTCCTTATATGACTTAATCTTGTCAAGGAGCTCCGGGTCTGAGGTTGCAAGGATTTTTGCTGCAAGAATACCTGCATTGGCACCGCCGTCGATGGCAACCGTTGCCACCGGAATACCACTTGGCATCTGTACTATCGAGTAGAGTGAATCAACTCCGCCAAGGGACTTCGTGTGAATTGGTACACCGATAACCGGAAGAGGGAATATAGCCGCACACATTCCCGGAAGATGTGCCGCACCGCCTGCTCCTGCGATGATACACTTGATACCCTTCTCTTCAGCCTTAGAAGCATAGTCAAAAAAAACATCAGGCATTCTGTGCGCCGAAATAATCGTAATCTCGTAATCAATCCCGAATTTTTCAAGCATCTGTGCAGCCTTAGTCATAACCGGAAGGTCTGAATCACTTCCCATAACAATACCTACTTTTGCCATTGTAGTTCTCCTTTATATGTAATTTTTTAAAGCCCGACCAATATAAATAATATCAGCATGACAATAATAACACCATTGGTAAATGTACCGAAAAAAGAAATTCCGTAGCGTTTATCCTGTTCCTTGTAGCTTAACAATCCAAATATCACTCCGAAAAGCGATAGAACAAGTGACACAAGCCCATAAGCTCCCACCTGTGCAGAGCCCTCACCGCGCGCCTTGAAAGACAGCATAATGCTGTATCCGAGCACAATAACGGATATGACTGCAAGCGCCGATGAAAGAACGCCTCCAATTGTATATTCTTTATAGGAAAAACGCAGCTTTGTCTTTTTCATAATCTAATAATCCTAAAAAAGTGTGTCTGACTTGGCCGCAAGCAGCTTCGCACCCGTGACAATCATCAGAATTCCACACACAACACCCGCAACAACCGTGATAATTCCCGTGGTTATCGCAGCAGCACCTGAACCCTTAACTCTCTTATAAAGCTTTTCACTCATGCAGATACCTCCAACTATTTTACTCCGTATTGCTCATAGTATGCATCTATTCTCGACTTTATCTCATCGTCAATAAGTATTTTCCCATGGCATGGCTTATTGTAGAGATATTCCGTAACCTCCTTCATGGAAACGATAGCCTTGGCATCAAAGCCGTACTTCTCCTTAATCTCATCAAGCGCACTCTTTGTGCCCGAGAGGCCAACCTCCATACGATTAAGTGATACCATAAGACCTACAATTTCAACATTGGCTGCACCTCTTACTTTAGGCACGGTCTCCTCCATGGATTTTCCGGATGTAGTTACATCTTCAATCATAACCACTCTGTCGCCATCCTCGAGCTTGCTTCCGAGGAATCCTCCCTTGTCTGCTCCGTGATCCTTCTCCTCTTTTCTGTCCGAACAATAGCGAATTTCTTTTCCATATAATTCACTATATGCTATTGCAGTAACAACGCTGATAGGAATTCCCTTATATGCCGGTCCGAATAACACATCAAAGTCATCACCATAGTTGTCATGGATAGCCTTCGCGTAATACTCCCCTAATTTCTTAAGCTGTGAGCCTGTCACATAAGCTCCCGCATTCATAAAGAATGGAGACTTTCTGCCGCTCTTTAAAGTAAAATCGCCGAATTTCAGGACATTGCTCTCTACCATGAAATCAATAAATTCCTGCTTGTACTGTTCCATATTGCTTCTCCTTCACTATTGTTTTAAAAATACATTATCTTTGTGATTGTAACACACACACTGTGCATTTTCAATCACCTAACGCATGATAATCCTGACATACTTCATAATAAAATTCTTGTCATAAATGAATGTGAGCAGTGCATTGTCATTCACCGCATCAAAGACTCCCTTCGACAGTGATGAGCTTCCGAATACGGTCAGCACCGCAAAGATGAGCCACACCACCACAAGTCCGAGGACAAAGCCCGCACACGCTCCGGCAGCCTTGTTTATCTGCTTTAGCACAGGCAGCTTTGCCAACACCGATATGAAGCCGAATATCACTCTCAGCAGTATGAACACTATCAGGAAGCTTATCACAAAGGTCACCACATTAAATATCAAATCTGATATGTAGTTAACCATGTAACCCTTTATACTGTTCACCCCCAGCTCGGCATACTTCGTGACCGTATTGTTCTCGCGCAGCATTTCCTTTATCGCCTCAGGAAAATTGAGGCTGTCTATTATCTCATTATCATTTTTCTGCTCAAACATCTCGTCCGGCAGAAGCTTCTCCTCCACGATGAGCTGTATGCCCTCATAGACTTTGGTATTGTCCTTGAGCGCACCCGTCACCAACGGAAGAAACATAAAAACAGCTATCAGCGTTCCGAAAAGTGAGACAACAGAGAAAATCATCTTGATAATGCCTCTGTACATTCCCACTATCGTAAACAATGCCAACACTGCCAGCACCGCTATCAAAACCCAGTTCAATTTCTAACTCCCTTCACATAAACCATATATCTGCCTCTATGCAGCCGTGCATCCGTTTACTTCACACAGCCTATAAGTTCTTTAATGTCATATATTTTATTCTTTTCCATGTACGCTCTTATACCGTCAATAACCTCTATCGTGGTATACGGGTTGTGGAAATTAGCTGTTCCTATTGACACCGCCGACGCTCCCGCCATTATAAACTCAAGTGCATCCTCGGCGTTCATAATTCCGCCCATTCCGATAACAGGTATCTTCACGGCATTGGCTGCCTGGTAGACCATTCTCACGGCGACAGGCTTAATCGCAGGTCCCGAGAGACCTCCCGTCTTGTTGGCTACAGCGAAGGTTCTTCTGTTTACATCAATCTTCATTCCCGTGAGTGTGTTGATAAGCGATATCGCATCCGCACCGCCCGCCTGTGCAGCCTTAGCCATAACCGTGATGTCAGTCACGTTAGGACTAAGCTTCATTATAATAGGCTGCTTTGCATGCTTTTTGAGAACCGATGTGATATGCTCCACACTGTCAGGGTTCTGTCCGAAGGCAATTCCGCCCTCCTTGACATTAGGGCAGGAAATATTGATCTCGAGCATATCGACAGGCTCGTCTGCCAGCCTCTCTACAACCTCGACATAATCTTCCTCCGTCCTTCCGCATACATTTACGATTATCTTCGTGTCATACTTTTTAAGAAAAGGTATATCCCTCTCACAGAACACGTCAATTCCCGGGTTCTGAAGCCCGATTGCATTTATCATTCCGCCATAAGTCTCCGCAATTCTCGGTGTAGGATTTCCCGGCCATGGAACGTTAGCGACACCCTTTGTGACAACGGCACCAAGCCTGTTCAGATCAACAAATTCACCGTACTCCGCACCCGAACCGAAGGTTCCCGAGGCTGTCATAACGGGATTTTCAAGCTCAACGCCCGCAATATTTACCGATGTACATATATCCATCACAGCTCTACCTCCTTTGAATCGAAAACCGGTCCGTCCTTACATATTCTGGCATTGTGGACATGTGAGTGCTCATCAACATTCTTCGTCTTACATACACAGGCAAGGCATGCTCCTATTCCACACGCCATCTTTTCCTCAAGGGAAATCTGTGCCTCAATATCCTTCCCCTCAGCATAGGCCTTCAGTCCCCTGAGCATCGGTGTAGGCCCGCAGGCATAGAAAACCCCAGCCTCCACATTTTCCTGCTTTATAGCGTCGATGACATTGCCGTGTATGCCAAGGCTTCCGTCGTCCGTGGCGATGACAACCTTTGCGTACTTTTTAATGTCGTCGACGAGGAAGGTTCTGCTGTCGCGGTATCCGAGCACCGCTGTAATCTCAAGTTCAGGATATGCCGCATGTATTCCCTTTGCCAGCTCTAACATTGGCGGAATACCTATTCCTCCTGCAACAAGCACCGGCTTCTTATCCCTGATTGTAAATCCATTTCCGAGAGGGCCTATGATTTTCACGGTGTCCCCCTGTGAGTAGTGCGAAAACTCTCCCGTTCCGAAGCCCACCACACGGTAGACCAGCCTTAATGTACTGCCGTTTACCTCACATATGCTTATCGGTCTTGGCAGAAGCTTCGAGCCGTCATGCGTGTACAGTGAAATAAACTGTCCCGGGCGCGCCTCCCCTGCTATCTTATCGGTCTCAAGGATAAGGCTGTATATGCCCTCCTGAAGCATCTCCTGACGAACCACCTTCGCCTGTTCTGTGTACTTAGACATACTGATCCTCCATGCCACCGCCCTGCAATGGCTCAATAATTATTTTGCTGCAAGTGCACCGTTTATGTCGGCAGCCATGTCAAGCACTGCCGCTCTTGACGCATCGCCGAAGTTCTCAGCACCGTAGGAAGCATATTTCTCGTTCTTATAAGCCGCGATAATGCCTCTTGAGCTGTTTACGATGGCTCCGAGACCATCCTCATTGAAGAAATCCACGAGATCAGCGCCCTTGCCGCCCTGCGCCCCGTAGCCCGGAACGAGGATAAAGCTCTTTGGCATAATCTTCCTGAGTGCTCTTCCCATCTCAGGATATGTTGCGCCCACAACAGCACCGACATAGCTGTAGCCGTCACCCATGCAGTCTGCGCCCCACTCGGCAACCTTCTCGCCGACCCACTCGTAGAGTGGTCTGCCGTCAATAATTCTGTCCTGAAACTCACCGCTTGAAGGATTTGAAGTCTTTACAAGGATAAATATTCCCTTCTTCTCCTCCTTGCAGACATCTATGAAAGGCTTAATTCCGTCAGAGCCAAGATACGGATTGACGGTCGCGAAATCCTCATCAAACGCGCTGTAGGTCTTAGAGCCGACCTTCACCTTTCCAAGGTGTGCAACCGCATAGGCAGCCGATGTAGAGCCGATATCTCCGCGCTTTACATCGCCTATAACCACAAGGTTCTTCTCCTTTGCATATTTTACCGTGCGCGAAAATGCCTCGAGTCCCGGTATGCCGAACTGCTCATACATCGCAATCTGCGGCTTGACGGCAGGAATAATATCATAGGTCTTATCGATAATCTCCTTGTTAAACTGCCATATAGCCTCCGCAGCGCCCTCTAAGGTCTCGCCAAACTCTGAGAACGCCTTCTTCTGAACCTGCTCAGGTATGTAGCTTAACATCGGGTCAAGTCCCACAACGATAGGTGCATTTGTCTTTCTGATGTTGTCAATAAGCTTGTTTATCATAAAATCCTCCTAATTAAATAATGCCTGTATTTTTAAGGTCATTTAACACGCCCTTGTTCTCTATATAATCCGGGAGTTCCTTCGCACTCACCCACTTAAAGTCGCTGACCGCCTCGGAAAGAATTACCATATCCGATTCAACATGGCACAGATAAGCTATGCCTATAATCTGAGTATCTCCAAGTGCATATGACCAGGTGTATGGTATGCCATCAATCTCGGCATCGAGCCCGGTCGCATCACTTACCATCTGTCTTACAAATGCATCCGGTGCTATCCCATACTCTAAATCCCCGTCAACAAACTCCCACTGGTAAGGCTCTGTTATTCTGTCATCATACCACTTTTGAAGAATAAGGAATTTATCATCCTTCTTCACAATTCCCTTGATCTTAATCCCAAACTTGTTCATCGTCTTTCATCCTTTCTTAAAAACGCCTCCGTGTGCATCTTTCCCTGCATTGCACGCTTTGGTTTTTCACCTATATCAGCACTTGTAAGAACCGCAGACAAATTTTTTGTAAGATAAGCCGCACATGCCGGACAGAACCTTCCATATCTGATTGGCTCGCCGCATCTTTCACATGGAATATACTCACCCGAACCGTCAGGTATTTCCATTCTTCCCTGTCTTAAAAACTTATTTATCTTGTTGATTGAAACTCCGGTTGCCTCAGCTATCACTATTCCCGGACTCGGACCGTGTTCATCAACATATGCCCTTACTTTACCAAAATCGTCATAAACCTCATTTCCACAGTTCTCACAAACGTATCTTCCTGCACCTTGAAATACATACTTTCCTCCGCATTTCGGGCACTGTCTCGGCGTGTCATCGAATACAACATTTTTTCTTTTATCAATCACTGCCATACCTCCTCTATTTCACGCTTCCGTTTTTATTGACGGTATACAATATATTCTGTAACCCTGACATAACTTCCCCATTTCGGTGGCTCAAAATTATAAGAAAAAATGGCCGTCTGCAAATATATTATCCGCATTCGACCATATTTTAACATAAATTTACAATATATGAAAGAGTATTTTATTTTTCTATTTCAACAGTCTCTTCTTTTGAAATATTCTTTATAAGCTCCGCCACACCCGCGTCAACCATATACCAGCCGTATTCGGTGTCACTCTGAGTGATTGTACTTAGATAAGATACACTGTACTCCGTACCGTCATAGTTCACGCTTGGAACCTGTCTGTCCTCTGAATAGCTCACATACAAAAGCATTGCTCCCGGCTTAATGTCCGCGGTGCTCACCGTTCTGACATTTAGCATTCCGCCAAGCTCCGATATATACTCAGCGCATACATCGGAGGCCAGAGTCGTATAGGACTCATCGTCGTAGGAATATACATGTGCGATGTCCTTTTGGAAATTTCCGTCCGGCAGTACCGTATACAGGTAAAAATCAATCCACCCGCTCAGATATGTGCCGTCATCCTCACTTTCCGCGTGCTCCTTCATATCTCCTAGCAGGTTCAAAAAGCGTTCACACTCATTACCACCGTACTGCCTATTAAGCGCATTTATATACGCCGTGAGTGTAAATGGCATATCAAGCCCGACGTAAGCCGTCGAGAACCTTGCTCCGTTTTTGCTCAGCAGACCTATCTCAAAGAGGCTGTCACTGCTGCTTCTGTCATCTATGACCTCGAACAGTTTCGACACTCCCTTGGTCTTAAGCTCGGCGACAAAGGTATCGAACACATCCCTGCCAGCCTCAGTGTCAAAATCAAGATTACCTACATACGACCTGATATCAAGCCCCGCAAACACGCTCCTGCCGAAATTGTCCGCAAAGCTGCGCTCATTCGTGAGCGCCCTCTGAAGCTGTGTGTATCTCGTGTCGCTCACAATCACCTTCCTCGTTATGCTCCTGCCATCGACATAGTGATATTCAATCACCATGTTTCTCGAATAGAATTGTGCATAAAACCCCTTGGCGCCGGACCTGTTATAAAGCCACAGGCTTATCGTATCTTTAAGGCAGTCACCTGTAACGCTCCTTGCCGCCTCGGAGTACAGCTTCACATCGTCCGTATCATTCCAGAATATATTGTCCTCCGGTCCATGAACCACAACATACGCAAGCTCATCGGCGTCAGGTGTCTGTGATATGTGATAATCGTATGTAAATCTCAGTGAAAAATATATCACAAGATTGACGGCAAACACCACAAAGAGCCCCGGGATTGTTCTGTAAATCTTCCTTACACGTCTTGTTGTGATAATTTCATATAGAAAATACGCCACTGTCGCCGCAACATATGACATTATCACAATGAAAAACTCTGTTTCGCTCAGACTTTCGCCCGATGTATGTGCATTGAACAGCCCTGAAACCGCCACAAGCGTTATAACCAGTGCCGGCAACATTCTCAAAATCGACTGAAGCCCCCTGTTTATAGATGCCTGCGTCGCATTCTCACTCTTTCTTCTGACAAAGCAGAACGCTCCTATTCCGGTGTATATCAAGCCAAGCACGGCGGAGTAGATTGACGGCACGATCGACCCGAACATTTCAAAGCCGCTCGTTCCGTAATATCCAAGCACTTCTGCAATAAGAATAAACGGGATATTGTTCTCATTTCCCATAAATCCGCCGCCGGTGAGCACAACAAACGGTGTCGCCGCGCTGAACAGCTTATTGCACACAAGCACTATTCCTCTCGGGACAAGCAGTATCAATACCGCCGTGAACACATTTGTCAGGTACGTTCCCGTAAGAGTCATCGCAAGCACCGTAATTCCCGTGGTGAGAACACAACCCGCAACGGCACTCACAATCGTAAAAATTGTCGTCTTAAAATCAACCTGCAGGCTGCGTGTAGCAACAGTAATCACTACTGTCACAAGGCTTCCCGAAGCTATGATTATGACGCACCATAGGATAACCGCTGTCAGGAAGCTTATGTAAATGCAAAGCCTCGAATAGGACAGCGAATGATAAAAGTCGCTCGCCTTTCTCCTGTTCATAAATCCGAACAGCAGCATAACCATGAGCGGCGCAAATATGTACATTACAAGCAGAATGTACCAATTAAGGTCCATGAAATTGTAGGAAAATATAACTTCACCGCTCTCCCTCGCCTCGAAAAGCTTCACGATGGTGGAGAAAAATGCAATTCCCGAAAGCAGAAGTGTTCCTATTATTCCCGGCAGCTTTATCTGCCTCATCGCCTCATGCATCAGTCTCCTGCTGTAGATTTTACTGCGTCCCTTCATCTCACTCCACCTCCCTGTCAAACATCGCCGAGAAGTCGTAGCCAAGCGCCTCAACCTCATAGGTAAATACTTCCTCAAGTGTGAGCGGAAGAATATCGAGTATCACCGGGTGAAGCGCATTAAAGCGATCTATGATCTCACCTCTGTCGCCCCTTACAATTATGTTGGAAACTGACCCCCTCTTGACAAAATGCAGGATATCTATGCCCGCAAACCTTGTTCTGTCGTAATCGTCAAGAAACGCCGTCTGTACCTTGAACATATTGGTCTTAAGGTCGATTATTTCACTTTCAAGCACGAGCCCGCCCTTATGTAAGAGTGCGAGCTGGTCACAGGTATCCTCAAGCTCCCTGAGCGAGTGCGAGGTGATGACCGCCACCGCGCGTCTCTGTTCAACCTCCTGACAAATTATGGCTTTTATAAGATTTCTCATGACCGGGTCAAGCCCGTCGAAGGTCTCATCAAAAAACATATATTTCGGATTGCACGCGAGGGCAAGTATGATTGCCGCCTGTCTTTTCATGCCCTTCGAGAACGCTGCAATGTTCTTCTTCCTGTCCAGCCCCAAATCCTCTGCAAACCTCGTGAATTTATCCATATCAAAGCCCGGATATGCGGCACGGTACAGCTTCGCCATTCTGTTTAAGTTAGACCCCGGAAGGAAATACAGCTCATCGGGAACATATACTATATCGCGCTTCACCGCTTGATTTTCATATACAGGCTGTCCGTCGTAGGTCAGCTCTCCCTTATCCTGTCTGTAGACACCCGTCATTATTCTAAGGAGCGTAGATTTTCCCGCACCGTTCGTTCCGACAAGTCCATATATACATCCGTCAGGGATCACACAGCTAATATCATTAAGTGCACAAAAGTCATCGAAGTTCTTGCACACATTCTTCGCCTCAATCATGCCTTATCCCCCATTTCATCATAAATCTCATCTATATATTCATGTAACTCCGCTCTCGATATTCCGGCAAGCGCAAAATCCTTAATCTGATCCTTTATATCACTGAAAGCTGAGCGTCTTGACACCTCAAGCGCCTTCATCGCCTTGTCGGACACAAAATTTCCCCTGCCGTTTACGGAAAAAATTATACCTCTTCTGTCGAGCTCGGTAAATGCCTTCTGTATGGTATTCGGGTTAATTGACAATTCGGCAGAAAGCTGTCTGACACTTGGCAGCTTATCCCCTTCCTTTAAAACACCGAGCAATATGAACTTTTCGGTCTGGCGTATAAGCTGTTCATAGACAGGAATACGCGACATAATATCAATCTGAAACATGCAAATCCTCCATGTCACTCCTTAGCAGCGGCACAAATAGTAGGGAATTTGAACGAAATTTCCTAATTATAAAAAACGCAACCGTGACCTGCACGGTTGCGTACTACGCATAATGGTACGCTTCATACAAATTATATATCGTATACAAAGCGTCTGTCAAGCATATTTATCTTTTAACAAGCTCCTCGCTCTCTAAAAGCGCGTCGTCAATATTCGCGCAGAAGGAATCCTCACCGAGCTCCTCGTAGATGCCCGATTTTTTGAATATCTTCATAGGCTGCTCATTGACATGGGAGAAGATAACCTTCGTTCCGTTCTTCTTACATCTTGCGATAATCTTCTCGATCGCCTGTACTCCCGTGGCATCAATGGCAGGAACGCTTCTCATTCTTATTATGAGAACCTTGGTCGACTTGTCAAAAAGCACGTTTCCGAACTTCTCCGTCGCAGCAAAGAACATAGGTCCCGTAATCTCGAATACCTGAACGCCCTTAGGCACATTCTTGAAGTGAAGGTTGTCCGCATTGTCGGCAGTTCTCTTCTCCTCATCGAGATATACCCAGCCGTGAACATCCGTAACCTCGGACATTCTCTTCATAAAGAGCACACATGCGAGTGCAAGTCCGACACCTATTGCAACGACAAGGTCGAAAACAACCGTAAAAATAAATGTCACGAAGAGAACTATCGTATCACTCTTAGGCGATGTCTTTACAAGGTGTGCAAAGGTTCTCCAGCCGCTCATGTTATATGCCACCATGAAAAGAATGGCTGCGATGGCAGGCATAGGTATAAGCTTTGCAAGCGGCATGAGTGATACAAGTATAAGTAAAAGCACAACTGCGTGAACCATACCCGCAACAGGTGTACGTCCGCCGTTCTTTATGTTAGCTGCCGTTCTGGCAATAGCGCCGGTCGCAGGAATACCTCCAAAAAGCGCTGAAGCAATGTTGCCTGCGCCCTGTGCGACAAGCTCCATGTTGGAGTTGTGCTTGCTTCCGATCATTCCGTCCGCCACAACGCAGGAAAGGAGTGACTCGATTGCCGCAAGAATGGCTATCGTAAATGCGTCCGATGCAACCGCTGACATCTTCTCGAAGGAAAATGCAGGGAGTGCAAACTTAGGCGGCGCTGATGATATATCATATAAATCACCGATTGTCTTGACGTCCATTTTAAGAAGTGCTACCATGGCTGCCCCCACAACCACGGCGATAAGCGAAGCCGGAATTTTCTCAAGCTTCTTAGGCCAGAATATAAGTATGGCTAAGCATACGAGTCCTACGACCAATGCCTGCCAGTTAAATGTGCCTATGCATCTGAACACCTCCAAAAGTTTATCCATGGTCTCAATAGGTGAATTTACAAACGTAAGTCCAAGAAAATCCTTAAGCTGTCCGATTGCGATGGTCACGGCGATACCGAGTGTAAAGCCCGTGGTAATCGTAAAAGGAATGAATTTGATAAGTGCTCCGAGCTTGAATACGCCCATGAGTATCAATATGATACCGGCAAGTATTGTCGCCATTACAAGGCCGTCCATACCATTTCTTGCCACAATTCCCGCTACTATCGAAGCGAATGCGGCGGTAGGTCCGGCAATCTGGACGCGGCTTCCGCCCAGAAGTGAAATTACAAAGCCTGCAACTATCGCAGTGTAAAGTCCCTGCTCCGGTCCTACACCCGATGCAAGCGCAAGGGCAATAGAAAGCGGCAGTGCGATGATTGCCACTATGATTCCGGAAATCACATCCTTGGTGAACTGTGAAAAGCTGTAGTTTTTCATGCAGGTTATCAGCTTTGGTTTGAGATACATAATCTTTTTCTCCTCATATTTAATATACACACAGAAAAAGGGTATAGCACTTGGCTATACCCTCTTCCGCGTAAGCTACTAACGGGAATCGAACCCGTGACCTCCGCCTTACCAAGGCGACGCTCTACCGACTGAGCCATAGTAGCAACATGAACGGGCAGATGCATCTGTATCACCCGAATTCAAATGATAACAAAATACTTCATATTTGTCAAGAAATTATTTAAAATCTTTTTATAATTTTTTCATTACTTCTTGGGCGTCCTGCCGTTAAATCGGTTCATCTTGCCCTTTATCCTCTGGATGGCATTGTCCACGGACTTCTCAGGTTTATCTATAAGCTGTGCAATCTCGGAATACCTCATCCCCTCAAGGTAGTAGGACAAAATCTCCTTCTCAAGCCTGCTGAGCTTACCAAGCATACGGTTCACGGTAATTTTCTCCTGCTCCTCGTTCAGTATTATGGCTTCGGGATTGATGTTCTCCGTATCGGGCAGCACGTCCGAAAGCGATGCCTCCTCGCCCGTCTCGTCGGTTATCATGCTGTATATCGAGACATAGCCGTTTAACGGCGCGTTCTTCTTTCTGCCGTCTGCTGACACCGCCGAGATAAGCTTATTGTTTATGCAGATTGCAGCGTAGGTCATAAACGATGATGCCTTGCTCTCATCGTAATGACCTATCGCATTGTAGAGTCCTATCATTCCCTCCTGTATCAGGTCATCGCTGTCACCGCCGACGAGGAAGTAAGCTCTCGCCTTGGAGCGGACAAAGTCCTTATATTTTTTCAGAAGAAAGTCCTCAGCCCTCTCGTCGCCCTCCTTCGCCATTTTCACGAGCAGCTCGTCGGAATATCCCTTATAGTTCTTTTTTTCCATCTGACAAAATCTCCATTTCAGATTTCGGGCACAATTTATCCTACTTACTCATCATTCTCTGACGGACAATCTCATAGGAAAGCACCCCCGCCGCAACCGACGCATTGAGTGAATCGATATCACCCTTCATAGGAATTGAAGTAATGAAATCGCACTTTTCCTTTATAAGACGGCTCACGCCCTCGCCCTCATTGCCGATGACAAGCCCGATAGGTCCCGTGAGGTTCTGTCTGTACATAAGCTCCCCGCCCATGTCAGCGCAGACGAACCACATGCCCTCCTTTTTAAGCTCGTCGATGGTACTCGCAAGGTTGGTCACCTTTGCCACAGGTGTGTAATTAATCGCACCTGCGCTGGTCTTTGCAACGACTGCGGTGAGTCCTACAGCGCGGCGCTTAGGAATGATTACCCCGTGTGCACCCGCAAGATTTGCCGTTCTTATGATTGCGCCGAGATTGTGCGGATCCTCGATGCCGTCAAGCAGGAGTATGAACGGCGGCTCTCCCTTAGCCTTGGCAGCGTCTAAAATATCAGAAACCTCCGCGTACTCATAAGCAGCCGCCTTAGCAATCGCACCCTGATGATGCCCTGTCTGGCTCATCTCGTCAAGTCTTTCCTTCGTGACAAAATTAATGATCGTGTCACCCTTCTTAGCCTCGCGCACTATCGTCTTAATCGGTCCGTCCTGACAGCCGTCAAGCACATAGAGCTTGTCTATGGTCTTTCCCGAGCGGAACGCTTCTATGACGGCATTGCGGCCCTCTATCGTGTATTCTTCGTATCTCAAGTTGTGCTCCTTTCATATGCATACACCGGACGTTGTGTAATTTTGCTATATTGCCGTCAGGAACGCTTTCGCTGCGTTTTGCTACGCAACGGCGCATAGGCGGCTAAAATACAGCCGCCAAACGCCGGCGAGCAAAAAGCACCTGACTTGCAATATAGCAAAACTACACAACTGTTCAGTATTTAGTTCAAATTTAACAATTACTTTATTTTATATAATTTCAGTACATAGTAATTAATCAAATGATTATTTATTCGAGCAGTAATTTGATTATTTCAAGTTGTTATTTGATTAATTCCAGCTTATCAAATGCGAGCTTGATTATCTCGAGGGCACGCTTACTGTCGCCCTTGAGGTAGAGCCAGCCCAAGAGGGCTTCGAAGCCTGTGGCGCGGCGGTAGTCGCTTACGGTGGCGTTCTTGGCTGTGGAGAATGACTTGGCGTTGCGTCCTCTTTTGTATACGGCGAGCTCCTCCTCGGTGAGGAGCTCTGCTTCCACAAGCATGTTTATCATCTTTGACTGGGTTGGCGCCTTGGCCAGGTCGCTCGCTTTTTTGTTGAGCTTGTTGACGGGGGCATTTCCTTTGTTTACGAGGAGTGTCCTGATTGTCAGCTCGTACACGCAGTCGCCTATATATGCGAGTGTGAGCGGCGAATAACTGTCAGCGTCCACGTCCTTTAGCTCAAATACTTCACGGATTACTTTGTCCATTATGCTCTCTCCCAAACTGTTCCTTCTCTGGTGTCCTTTATCACGATGCCCTTTGAGAGGAGCTCCTCGCGGATTGCGTCAGCCTTGGCAAAATCCTTCTCTTTCTTGGCAGCCTTGCGCTCCTCAATCTTTGCGAGAACGAACTGTGTGAGCTCGTCGTCCACATCGTCTGCTGCATCTGCCTTTCCGCATTCCCTTGTGAGGTTGAGTGAAAGCACCTCATCAAAGCTCTTTATGAGCTCAAGCTTTGTCTTGTCGTTGCAGTCGGCTCTGAGCACATCGTACACAACCGTTATGGCACTTGAGGTGTTGATATCGTTTGCAAGAGCATCGATAAAGCTCTCTCTGAACTTATCAAATGCCTCCTTGTCAACCTCTCCCTCGTCCTTAAGGGTTCCGATTTTCTTCACGAGCTTGTTGTAGGCTGCTGCCACATTGTCCATAATCTCGTATGAGAACTCAAGCGGCTTGCGGTAATGTGACTGCAAGCAGAACATTCTGTATACAAGCGGGTCGTAGCCCTTCTCCTCGAGCACTGATACCGTGAGAATATTTCCCGCCGACTTGCTCATCTTTCCTGTCTTGTCGTTGAGGTGGTGAACATGGAACCAGTAATTGCACCACTTGTGTCCGAGGTAGGACTCGCTCTGTGCAATCTCGTTGGTGTGGTGCGGGAAGATATTGTCCACGCCGCCGCAGTGGATATCCATATACTCGCCGAGGTGCTTCATGCTGATGCAGGTGCACTCGATGTGCCAGCCCGGATAACCCACGCCCCAAGGGCTATCCCACTTAAGCTCCTGATTGTCGAACTTCGACTTGGTAAACCAGAGAACGAAATCCGCCTTGTTTCTCTTGTTGGTATCCTCGCTGACGTCGTCACGCACTCCGACCATAAGCTCCTTCTCGCTCTGGCTTGAGAATACATAGTAGTCCTTGAGCTTCGAGGTATCAAAGTATACATTCTCACCCGCGATGTAAGCATATCCCTTTTCGAGAAGCACGCTCACCATGTTGATGAACTCAGGTATGCAATTTGTAGCAGGCTCAACGACATCGGGTATGCGGATATTTAACTTGTTGCAGTCAGATAAAAATGCGTCCGTATAGAACTTGGCAATCTCCATGACTGTCTTGTGCTCTCTCTTTGCACCCTTTAACATCTTATCCTCGCCCGTGTCGGCATCGCTTGAGAGATGTCCGACATCAGTGATATTCATAACTCTCTTTACATCGTAGCCCACATAGCGGAGTGTTTTCTCAAGGATATCCTCCATTATATAGCTTCTGAGATTTCCAATGTGTGCATAGTGGTACACTGTAGGTCCGCAGGTGTACATCTTAACCTTTCCGTCCTCATTCGGGACAAAAAGTTCAACATTTCTTGTCAATGTGTTAAAAAAACGAATTCTGTTTTCCATTGTAATCTATTCCTCCATCTGTTTTACCAGTCTTGCGACCGTCTCTTTCAACTGCTGTATATCGTTCATTACAGGGTCAGGCAGATGCACCTGGTCAAGATCCGCACTCGGTATCTTCACATTGTCGCGCTTTACGACGCGCCCCGGGACACCGACCACGGTTGAATTTGGCGGCACATCGTTAAGCACAACCGAGCCAGCACCTATCATGGAATTGGCGCCTATCGTTATGTCGCCGAGCACCTTCGCGCCGCAGCCGACCATCACATTGTCCTCGAGCGTCGGGTGTCTCTTGCCCTTCTGCTTTCCGGTACCTCCAAGCGTCACCCCCTGATAGAGCGTCACATTGTCGCCTATTATGGCGGTCTCGCCTATGACAACGCCGTGTCCATGGTCTATAAAAAGTCCCTTCCCTATCGTCGCACCCGGGTGAATTTCTATCCCCGTCTTTCTCGCAGTCCTCTGAGATATAAGACGCGCGCGGAAATAATGCTTTTTTTCATAGAGTTTATGTGCCTTCCTGTATTTTAAAATCGCCTTGAACGACGGGTACAAAAAGACCTCCATATCCGACTTTATCGCCGGGTCCCTGTCGCGTATTATCGCAATCTCCTGTTTAATGGTTTCAAACATGAGCTTCTCCTTTTTTAATATATGCTTATGTAAAGATATCAGTGGTAAAAATAAAAGCCCTGCCTCCATAAAAACTATAGAGGCAAGGTTATCGCGGTTCCACTCTACTTAGAAAGAAGATATTTTCAAAAATAATCTTCTTCTATCTCGTCGACTGTTAACGGTGTCAGCCGTGGCAGGATACTTCCTTCCCCCGCCATGCTCAGGAACGCACTTCGTCAAATCCGTGTAAAGAACTTCCAGCTTCACCGCAATGCGATGAGTTCTTCTCTCTGTGACAACGGTTTTCTGACTACTCTTTTCCGTCTATGCATTTACATATATTAACATTATTAGAATATGCATTTGGAGCCATTTTGTCAATGTTTTTTTATCTTCTGGAGCAGCCGCTGCAGCCCGCGCAGCCTCCCGCGTTTCCTGAAGGTGCATCGCTCGATATGAACTGCCCCCTCGCAATATTGTCATAGATATAGTTCTCTACTGACATTATAAGCGCCACCGCCTGCGAGGAAATTCCCTCACCCGTTCCGGTAAAGCCAAGCCCCTCCTCGGTGGTTGCCTTGACGTTCACGCGGCTTATGTCAAGCCCGAGCGTGTCCGCAATGTTCTTTCTCATCTGCTCGATATGCGGCGCCATCTTCGGCTTCTGCGCGATAATCGTGCTGTCAATGTTCTCAATCACATAGCCCTCCTCAGACAGCAGCTCGCCGACCTTTCTAAGAAGCATAAGGCTGTCAGCACCCTTGTACTCCGGGTCAGTGTCCGGAAAATGCTTTCCTATATCCCCGAGTGCAGCCGCGCCGAGCAGCGCGTCCATAATGGCGTGCAGAAGAACGTCAGCATCCGAATGTCCCAAAAGCCCCTTCTCGTAAGGAATTTTCACACCCCCGATAATCAGATCCCTGTCGGGCACCAATCTATGAACATCATATCCCATCCCAACTCTCATAATAAACCTCCGAACAACATTTATATCCAAAATGGTACAATCGGTCTGCCCTCTTTGTCAAGAAAAATCGGTCTGAAATAATTGTCATTTCCGTATCGGGCACTCACGGGCTCCTCAGCTTCAGTGTTATATATGAATATGTCACTTCCGAGAACCTGCGCCTGAGCCGGATACCAGCACAGCTTACCGTCATCAGCAAGCGTTCCAATTTCAAAGCCCGGGGCTGACTCATATTCTGCGCTTTCGTTTTCCCCATATTCCGCGCTTACATTTTTCTCATTTATGCCATCTGTCTCACCGTTCTTTAAGGCTTCTATCTTTATGAGTTCTTCTTTTTTTGCTGCACCCTCGCAGTCGTACTTCTTTCTGTAAAAGCCTTCCTCGACGCCGTCAAAATGAAGAAGTATTCCCTCTTTTCCATCGCGGCTTACAAGCTCATAGCCGGACAACACTGCCCCATTGCCATTATGCCCCGAAAGCCCGAAAATATCCTTCAATGTATTCTCAGCAAGCCTCTCGCCCACCGTCCGCTTGTCCGTCGGGTGAATGTTCTTTTTGTTTCCGCAGTCAGTTATGACCGTGAGTGACGTGTTCTTTATCGTGCGGCATATTTTGTCCTGAGCACGTCTTATGCTGCCCCAGCCATGCCCCGTTTTTTCCGTGTCAGGGTCATGCACGGGAAGCTGGACAATGGCAAATGCCAGCTCATCATTGTGCCAGAGCCGCCTCCACTCCGCTATAAGATTTTCAAGCAGCACATCGTATATTTCATTATTATTCTCGTCGTTCTCGCCCTGATAGTAGAGAGCGCCCTTTATGGTGTAAGGGGCAATTCTTTTTATCATGCTCTCGTAAAGCCCGCAAGGTCTGTACTCAAATCTCGGTCCCGATGGTCCCGGCCAGCGGTTTTCACCGCAGATTTCCAGCACCTTCGCCCACTCGATGTCGGGATTTTCGGCATAGCAGGCGTCAACCCGCTTGACCCACTCCTTGTAGTACTCCCTGTACTCCTCAAGCTCCCTGAGATACTCGTCAAAATCCTGGTGTGCAACCATATCCTCGTACTCACGCACAAAGTGTGCCGTCTGCTCATGCGCGAGAAGGCTCTCCCGGCTCACCCAGTTATGCGCGTAGGTTCCGCCCCAGTTGCAGCCGACTATTCCAATCGGGACATCAAGCTCCCTTCTCATTCTCACAGCCCAATAGTATGCCACCGCAGACCACGCCGCGGTAGCTCCCGGCTCGCACTTTTGCCAGCAGCTCTCCTGCTCCGCCTTAAACAGCTCATCACATATATAGCTCACCTTCGGAGTGTAATAAAACCTCAGCAGGTCGTCCTGCGTATGCGCCACGACCTCCTTGCCGTTATCGCTGTTTTGAAGCTCAAGCTCCATGTTCGACTGCCCGCCCGCAAGCCACACCTCGCCGACAAGCACATTCTCAAACGTCACCGTATCGTCCTTCGCTCTGACGCACAGTATAAACGGTCCGCCCGCTTCCATGGGATTTAACTTCACCTCAAAGCATCCGCCGCGAACGCGCGCCGTCACAGTCTGCCCCGCGATGGACACCTCCACATGCTCTGTATTATCCGCCTCGCCCCATATGCACACATGTGCCCTCCTCTGAAGCACCATATTGTCACTGAAAATTGCAGGAAGTTTTATCATAATTGACCTCTTTTCTTAAATAAATTGTGAAGTTCCTCCGCATCTTGTCCGCCGCCCGGCATAATATACCATTCTTCTTTTCCGTCGCTTATTTTTATTGCCAGCATCTTATCGTCTTTTATAATCAATGTTTTCGCTGCACTCCTTACAGTCCGCTCCATAATCGCCTCTCCCACAAAAAAACTTCCGCTTTCAGCTCTGTCAATTCTAAGTCACCGTTTATCAACAAAAAACTCATCAACCGCCGTTCTCATTTAACACATACACTTTATATACAACACCCCATTCATCATATTCCATGCAATAATAATGTTTCAAATTGGATTTATTATCAGTATAAATATAATATGCAACTCTTCCGGCTTGAATCCATGGGTTCATAAATCCCCATCCGTTATGAAATCACTCTCTTTTCCCACCCACCGCTCTCATATCTCTTACTTTACAATTTCTCACCGTATTTTTACTGCAATTGCTGTACATCGTCCACTATTTGTATCGCACTCCGAAACGCTGCAGGCGGATATTCCCAAAACGCAGTCAACCAATGCCATTAACACAATTCTATCTCCAGCTTTTGAAAGTGGCTTCTTAATTTGTATTTTCCCATTTTCATCAACTACTGTATTCATAAAAAAGTTAATTGGCTGAATAATCGTTCGCTCCGTTCCAAGAGCATGGTTTATATTATCCAGACAGTTCGGGTGGTTCAAACCATTTTGATAAAAGAAATCATACATATTTTTGCTACATGATGGAAACAACAAGTCATGAGCACCCACGTCATCACTTTCCACTCTGAACATAGGCTTATATTGGTTAGAATATATAATGCTTCCAACTTCTATTTTTATTGTTTCATTGCAGTCTATTGTCACAGATGGAGAAACATATTCATCATGTGTGCCTTTTATCTCTGCAAAAAAATCTGCCACCTGTCCACCCTCTACATCAATAATCTCTATTCTTTGTCCTTTCCTCACATCAATTCGTATACCACTCTGCGGTTGAATTATATAATTATCCATAATACATTATCTCCTTCACAACCTTAGGTTTATTAAGCCATATGGCAACATAACCACACATATTTAAACCAAAATATTTACGCGTACAAAAATTGACCTTCAGGCTCAGGAATTTCTCTTCCGAGTTCTTTAGCCGTTTCTATCCACTCTTTCATCACAATCTCAACATTTTCAAGTGCCTGCCGCGCCGTTCTCCCGTCAGCCATACAGCCCGCAAGCTCCGGCACCTTGGCAAGAAAGCACTCATCTTCTTCTGACCAGAAAATTATTATCTAATATTTAAGCATTGTAATGTCTGCCTCCATTGCTAAAACAAGCTTCGCCGTTGCTTTTTTCTGAGCTTCTGACACTGACATCGCGCCGCCTCCTTTATTTTGTTATATTATATAGGCGTCTGCAAAACGCCACAAGCCGCATAAATACGGCATTTTTTGTTACTAAACTCAAAAATTTCCTCTCCGTTTTTGATATAATGAGCGCAAGAGAGCCAGCGGAAGCCTCCTCATGATATAATGGAGTGGTTCAGAAACGAATTACCGCCTGATAATATATATCAAACTTTCAAGCGGCAATCATTAAACAAGGAACATGTTACCGGGCGATTATACACTGCATTTTGCAGTTCCACGGCAATTCCAAGCTCCCAAAAAGTCATTAAACTCAAGTTGTCGACGGTTTTACGCCTACTATCTTTCTGCATTTCACAATTACTTAGCCATATTATACCATAGCGTTATAGCTATATCAATTTTTATGTAAAGCAAAAGAACCGGAATCACTCCGGTTCTTAATCAGTAGCGAGAAAGAGATTCGAACTCCCGACACCATGGGTATGAATTATGTTGTCTGTGGTGAGCGTGGTTTTCAGAAGTTTATGCTGCGAAACATCATTGAGAAATCAGTTAGGGCTTACAATGATATCCGGAATGATTATAATGATATCCGGAGTCAGTATATTGCTTTAGGCTATAAGCTTGATGAGTTTAAGACGAATGGTTATTATAAGACATTCGGTTTTGACAGCTTTGAGGGCTTCGTGGAAGCTAATTTCCATATTGAGAAGTCGGCTCTTTCCCGGTGCCTGAATGTTTTTTATGAGTTTTCTGCCCGAAAGGGTGCTGCTCATCAACCTGTGATTGATGCAGCGTTTGAAGATTATAATTATTCGCAGTTATCTGAACTGGTGTCGATGGCACCTGCAGATCGAAAGCTTGTATCTGCAGATATGTCTGTTTCTAAAATCCGGGATTTGAAAAAATCTCTTAAGAAGAACGTGAATCAGGTGCTTGATGGTGTCCTTCCGGATGTTCCTCCGGCTGCTTGTGCTGCAGTTCCTGTTTCACCTCCTGAAGCTTCTTCCCATTCTGAATTTAATCCGGAGAAAGATGACTATGATGAGCCGGATGAGGAAGCTGAAGGTTTTATTCCGGAGCCGGCTGCTGCTCCGTCCGGTGATAACTTTTATAATGCTTTTAAGTTTTCTGGACTTAAAGGCATAGCAAAGATTAATTACCTGGTCAAATCCAAGCCGATAAACTCGGCTGTGGGTTTTGCCTTTTATGGCTGTACCGGCAGTGAACTCAATCCGGCAACTGTAATAGAATCCATTGCTTTAGGTAAGAATTTTGATTATCTTGGATTTGACCAGCTACGGAATTGTATGATTTTTCGTATGATCGATAAAGCCTAAATAAAAAAAGGTCTGTAGTCTCGTAAAATGTATCATAATCGTGTACAAAGTTGCGACGTCGCAATTTTGTATCTAACGATGATACATTAATGCATGAGGCTGCAGGCTTTTTGGTGCCTGGAAATGTTTGCAATAGTGCAGCATTTTCAGGCTTTTTTTGTTTGTCTGTGTTTTTTGATTTTATGATTCTATTACAGTTGCCGGATTGGGTTCACTGCCGGTTCTTAAAGCGTGGCTCCCGCCTGTCATAGCCCTTAGTTCTATCCTACGCCCCGGAGAAAGCCCCCGCCGGGCGTCCTGTCATCGATGCTGAGTGGCTACAGCCTTCCGAGGTAATAAGGCTGTTCATTTTAGGGTTTGCCGGCCGGGTTCTCCCGGCGGCAAACCTGGGCGAAAGGCTATCCCCTCCGTGTTTTGATACCTGAAATTTGCAAAACTGACCACCTCATTCTAATAGGTGGTCTGAGAATAACCCTCGGAAATGTCTCTTAAGCCTTGAATTTACTTGCTTTTTTGTGTTCGATGTCATGTCGCGGTTGCATACCCTTCGCGACAATAATCGTATGTCTATGCTGCTGTCTGTGTACGTGTAAAATGTAGGTGATTAGCCGTAGCAGGCTCTAACATCAGCGGCTGAGAACATGTTATATGTGAGCTTTGTGTATAACTGTCGAGCTACCTAGATACACAAGAGCTAAGCTTGTGGGCAAGACTGTGGGCAGGTTGTTGATAAGTGTTCGAAGCCTTCCATTGTGCGATAACCTTGCCGCACTTATCAATGAGCTGTCCATGGTCTTGTCCATGAGCTGCTCGCCAGTGTATCTTGGTTGGTCGGCTGTTATGCACAATGGTCACATACGTGATAAACCTGCACCTGCACTCAACAAGCTTTCAATTAGTGGCTGTGAAATCTCCGCTTCCCTCAGCATCGATGACAGGACGCCCGGCGGGGGCTTCTCCGGATAGAATGATATCATCGGCTATGACAGGCGGAGAACGGTAGGCATGGAGAAGCTTTGAGGGCGTATACTTAAATATATTGATTTATTACTTAAGTATATAAAAGGCAAAAATTAAAGCCGGAAGTTTCTAACTCCCGGCATTATAATTTAGTCCCAGTTTATTTCATTATGTGATATTGTAGGACTTTTATCTTCGTTTGCTTCTCTGATTGCTTCTATTTCATCCTGTGAAGGTTCATCCTCCGGTATAAATTTTATTAGTACTTTATATATTGTATCAATATCTTCATCTGGTATAAAATTAATCATATTTTTTATTGTTTCTCTGCTCATCAATCTATCCTCCTATATTTTTTTATAAACCTGTCCTCTTGGTGCTATATCCTTGATTGTTATTATATCATCTGCAATTTCGAAAAGCACCCTGAGATCGCCTACTCTCAGACGATAATCATTTTCATATCCCTGCAGTTTCTTTATATCTCCTAATGGTATTTTCTCGATTGCTTCTTTCAATCTCTTTTTTGTGACCGAATCACAAGAATTGATATATTTTACTGCTTTTCTCTTATACTCTATCTGCATTATTCTCTCCTTTGATTTGTGTTTTAATCCCCTATCTGATAACATCATTATATAACGATATCGTTATAAAATCAAGCAGTTTATAAAATTATTTATTTTTTTCTGTAACCCCAAGACTATCCAAGACACACTGTATTATATATCCATTAATACTTGTTGCTCCTGATTTTTGTATCAGTTCTTTTGTTCCCTTTGGAAACCTCACAAGTATTTTATCATAATTTTCTTTTTCATATTTTATTGTAGCTTTTTTTTGTGCTTCTGTAACTGACATTTTTTTGCTCCTTTTTTGTTATATTATATAGTAGCGTTATATCAAAGTCAATTATGCAGTAAAAAAAACCGGAGACCTACAATCTCCGGTTCCATCTAGTAGCGAGAAAGGGATTTGAACCCCTGACACCATGGGTATGAACCATGTGCTCTAGCCAACTGAGCTATCTCGCCATATCAATATAT
>CAMEEX010000011.1 GCA_945915235.1 uncultured Clostridia bacterium
GGTATGAAAGAGAACATTAAAGAGAATAAGATGGGCGTTATGCCGATTGACAAGCTGATTGTGTCGATGTCGCTTCCGATAATGATATCGATGCTTGTGCAGGCGCTGTACAATATTGTGGACAGCATATTTGTTGCGAAGATAAGTGAGGACGCGCTCACGGCGGTGTCGATGGCGTTTCCGATACAGAACCTTATGATTGCCGTCGGCGCAGGTACGGCGGTCGGCGTGAATGCGCTGCTTGCGCGCTCACTCGGTGAGAAGGACTATGACCGCGTAAATAAGATTGCCGAGAATGCAGTGTTTTTGATTGCTTTAAGCTATGCGGCGTTTCTTCTTATAGGATTGTTTCTTGTGGAGCCGTTCTACAGGAGCCAGACGGATATCGAGTCAATCATCACATACGGAAAAGATTACATGGTTGTGGTTTGCTGCTTCTCGTTCGGTATTTTCACTCAGCTCATGTTTGAGCGAATGCTGCAGGCGACAGGAAAGACCATATACACAATGATTACGCAGAGCGTGGGTGCGGTTATCAATATAATCCTTGATCCAATCCTCATCTTCGGGCTCCTCGGGCTTCCTAAGCTGGGCGTCACGGGAGCGGCGGTCGCAACGGTTATAGGACAGATAACAGCCGGAATTATGGCTGCGTCGATAAACCACTTTAAGAACCACGAGGTAAATATCAGCATGAAGGGCTTCAGACCTAGCGGAAATATCATAAAGATGATTTACGGTATAGGTGTTCCTTCAATCGTCATGCAGGCGATAGGTTCCATTATGAATTATGGAATGAATGTAATCCTCATCACCTTCTCATCGACGGCGACGGCGGTGTTCGGTGTGTATTTCAAGCTTCAGAGCTTCGTGTTCATGCCGGCTTTCGGCTTCAACAACGGAGTTATTCCTGTCATCGCCTATAACTACGGCGCGGGCAGCAGGGAGAGAGTTGTAAAGACCATGAAGCACAGCGTAGCCTACATTATGGGACTTCTGCTTGTTGGACTTGTGATTTTACAGACCATACCGGTGCCGCTCTTAAAGCTCTTTGAGGCGTCCGACAACATGCTTGCGCTCGGAGTTCCGGCACTTCGCATAATCAGCCTCAGCTTCATATTCGCGGGCTTCTGTATCGCCTGCGGCAGTGCTTTCCAGGCACTCGGCAAGGCTGTCTACAGCATGATAGTCTCCGTGGCAAGACAGCTTGTCGTGCTTCTTCCGGTAGCATATATGCTCTCAAAGCTCGGAAACGTGGACTATGTATGGTGGGCTTTCCCTATCGCGGAGCTCATGTCGCTCGCGATGACGGTTCTGTTCCTCATCATATTGAATAAAAAGGTAATTTCAAAGATAGGAGTGAATGAAGATTATGAGTAAAAACGTACTTGCCGTTATTGACATGCAGAATGATTTCATCGACGGAGCCCTCGGCACAAAGGAGGCACAGGCGATAGTCGCAGACGTGGCTGACTGCATAAAGAAAGCCTTGGAAAGAGGCGACGAGGTCGTCTACACAAGGGACACACATTTTGACAATTACATGGACACGCAGGAGGGCAGGAACCTTCCAGTGCCTCACTGCATAAAGGGGACAGCCGGCTGGGAAATCCGTGACGAGCTGAAAGCACTTCAGAACAACGATACAAAGGTGTTCGATAAGCTCACCTTCGGTTCGGTGGAACTTGCCACATACCTTAAAACAGTCGACGGGCTTGAGAGCGTGACACTTATCGGGCTCTGCACCGACATCTGCGTTATCTCAAACGCGATGGTGATTAAGGCGAACCTTCCTGAAGTTGCGATTAACGTCGTTGAGAACTGCTGCGCCGGGGTGACACCGCAGAGCCACCAAAATGCGCTTGAGGCGATGAAGATGTGCCAGATAATGGTAAGATAGAAATAGTTAATATACGTTGTAGAGATTGTGGGGTGTTGTATGAAGAATACAAAAGTGGAATGGATTGAGGTGTTTCGTAATGAGGCAGAGCGTGTTTTGCCGGAAGCATATAAACAAGTAGATAAGAAAAAAGGTGCCAATATAATAAATAATGCTATAAAGCACTTTTGCATTAAGATTATTGATAATATTAAAATCACTGCCAAAATGGAATAATGAAGAGGTGTTAAATGAAATTCTGTTGGTTACATATGTCTCTTATATTGTAATGCTTGAATATAGAAATAAGGTATGGGCTTATGAATATATGGCATTTGCACGAAGAGTAGGAGAATTGTGGGAACCATTTTGCAAATTACCGTTTGAGTTTCCAGTAAAAAAGTTAAAATTGATTGAAGCACCAGATTTTCAGAAAGTTCAGGAAGGTATAAAAAAGAAAACATTAGAACATATTGCTGCATTGAGCATTACTAATGATGAAAAAAGAATGTTGAATTATTATTATGCTATTCCATGGGAACTTGTTGATAGTGGTGAGATTAAATTAAAATTGGATTTGCATTTTGAGCAGAACGGAAATCATTATAATTGTGATTTTAAGAGCGGATTTAGTTCAAATGAAAAAGGGAATACCAACAGATTGTTGCTTGTTGGAAGTATCTATCAATCACTTGGACAAAATGAGGAAAACATCTTGTTTGTAAGGCAGGAAGAGGAACAGAATAATCATTATTTGCAGACGTTGAAAAATTCCCCGTATTGGAGTTGTTATTGTGCAAGTGATTGTTATTCAAAAATTGCTGAGTTTACAGGTTTTAATCTTAGAACCTGGTTAGATAATAATGTTGATTGGAAAAATGATATAAGTTCTGAATTTAGAAGACATTTAGAAGATAATGAGCTGATTGGATACTTGACTTGGTAAGTTTTAAAATGTAAAATGAATACATGAAAAAACTTAAGATAGCACTTAAGAAAGTAGGTAATTATAATGAGGGACATATACTGTTCATATTATACTGAGTCTTACGATATAACTTCTTACATGGTATCTAAGATGGGTATATCCGAAAATGAGTTGATATTGGAGCCGTCGGCTGGAGAAGGCACTTTTATTGATGAAATATTGGAGCGAAAGATAAAGGTTAGAATAGATGCTCTTGATATAAATAAAGATGCAATATTAAAGATGCAAAAAAAGTACTCTAACATAGCTGATGTAAATGTCAGACTTACAGACACACTTTTGGATGAGACGTTGGATAGCTATGCAAATAGTGAAATATGGCTAAAAAACACAGATATTCTTTTGGATGAACAATTAGATTTATTTAGCTATAAAGGTGGACATTATGACAGAGTAATTGGCAATCCACCATATGGGGCATGGCAAAATTATGAAAAAAGGGAATTGTTAAAGAAAAAGTATGCTGGTCAGTATATAAAAGAGACATACACCCTTTTTTTATTAAGAAGCCTATCTGTTTTAAAAAAAGGTGGAAGATTATCTTTTATTATTCCTGATACATTTTTATTTCTTAACATGCATGAAAAATTGAGAAAGATTTTGTTGACCAATGCTAAGATAGAAGAAATTCTTATTTTTCCTTCTAAGTTTTTTCCAGGTGTAAGTTTTGGATATTCAAATTTATCTATTATTACCATGGAAAAGTGCGATAGGAGTGAAGCACTTAATAATAGTATAAGAATAATAAAGGGTTTTAAATCATCGGCAGAATTTGAAAAAATATTAAGTAATAAGTTTGAAAAGCATCATAAAATATTTGAATTAAAACAACTTGATGTATTCACAACTGAGAAGAGTAGATTTATTCTTGCTGATGATGAAGTATCAACTATTATTGGGGTATCTGACAGAAAATTAGGAGATGTGGCATCTGTTGTAACAGGATTTTATTCAGGAAATAATAAAAAGTTTGTTTGCGCCAAGAATGAAAATGTTAAAAATTCAAAGGGATATAATGTGGTTGATATAAATAAGATAGCATATACAACCTCTCTAACAGGCACAGATGGAGTTGGAGAAGTATATATTCCCTATGTAAAGAGCTCATCTTCTACAAGATATAAAAGGGCAGAAGATGAGTGGTTTGTGAGATGGGATAGTGAAACGGTAAAGTTTTATAATACTGACCGCAAGGCAAGATATCAAAATTCGCAGTATTATTTTAAAAAAGGAATTGCAATTCCGATGGTCAAGTCAAAAGAGATAAAAGCAACATTAATGGAAAATCGTGTGTTTGACCAATCAATAGTTGGTATTTTTCCGACGGATGAAAAGGATATGGACTATTTGTTGGCGTTGATGAATTCAGATGTAATAAACAGATTGATACATATTATCAATCCTACCGCCAATAATTCGTCGAATTATGTTAAGCAGCTGCCATATAGGGTTCCATCGTTGAAAGATAGGAAAAGGATTGAAGAGAATGTTGAGAAAATTCTTGCTTTAAATATAACGACGGATAGTGAACAAATAGAAAAATTGCATAGGCAAAATAATGAATTAATAGAAAAGGCATATTTGTAAAGGGGCTGTAAAGCCCCTTTTTATGTGCCCAGATTGGGTTGTCATAACATGCCCTAAAGCCTGAACGTGTATAATGTTTTGTGGTTATGGATATCGCGACTTTTATGAGGGGCTTAGTTGTTCTTAGGGCTCTGGCGGTTGTCCAGCCAAAAGCAGCATGGACGCTGCTTTAGAAGCAATGCATACAGGACGTATGCTTTGCTTCGGTGGCGGGAGTATAGAAAATACAGCCCAGAGCCCTTAGAACAACTTAGCCCCGAGTAACGGAGCCGATGTCCCTAACCACAAACCATTATACACCCACAGATTGCACACAGGCATGTTATGCCACCCCAATCGTCCGTTATACAATTATGCCTTCAAATTTACGCCTTCGCGCCCTTCTTCTCGAACAGCTTGAAGAAATTGCGTACCCCAGGTCCTGCGAAGAATATCTGCCAGCAGAGTGCCATAGGGAAGTTGAGCGCGAGCTTCTGGAGCCATACGGCGACAACCTGTGAGCCAGGGTGCGCGAAGAGCAGTGTGGCGATGAGGCTCATTGTCGGGCACATGAGGCATACGATCATGGAGGAGATGCCGAGGGTTATTAAAAACGGGCTGTCCTTTTCAGGGTTTACGAAGCGGAAGGCGAGCTTAATTGCAAGTCTCTCGAACACGAACATCTCGAGGACGATTGCGATAGGCCACATAATCGGAATTTCGTGGAACGCGATGAGGAAAATCTGGTTGCTCATACCGCCCATCTCGATGGCGATATTGTAGCATACCATGGCATAGACCATGACGAATGCCATGACGGCTGTGAAGATAAGACTCTGTAAAAATGATTTCTTTTGCATAATTTTTCTCCTTTAGATATAATTTTGGGCATAAAAAATACATGTGTGTTGTTCGTTCATCATGCAAACACGCATGTATCGTTTCCAATTATATACCAAAGTTCTCTATGCAGTTTACAGGCAGATATAATAACACATAAAATCCGATTATGCAAGAATAATATTTCAACGGATTTTACTAAAAAAATGAAAAACATTCATTTTTTATAGGAAATAAGTTGAGAAAATATAGGAAATATAGTATAATATGTTTATAATTTAACAATCTTTGCGGCTGTTTGGAAAACCTTGCGGACAGTCACAAATCTTTTACAAATTATGTTATGTACAAATCTACGAAGGAGTGTGGTTATGGGAGAACCGAGAGAACTGATTTTAAAGCTGGGTCAGAAGATAACTGACAGAATAGGCGTTAAAGTCACAGAAAATGACCCTGAATACTGGGGACTCGCAGGAGTTGTCACTGACGAGATGGCAGAGGTCGCACTGTCAATGAAGGTGCGTGTTCCTGACACGGCGGAGAACATCGCAAGAAAATGCGGCAAGAGCGTGGAGAGAACCGAGGAGCTCTTAAAAGAGATGAGCGTCATCGGTATCATCGAGTACAACTGGGAGAATGAGGACAGGCACAAGCAGTATCTTCTTCCGATGTTTGTTCCGGGAAGTGCGGAGTTCATGGTGATGAACGGGCCGCAGGTTGAGAAACACCCGGAGCTGGCGGATTTCTTCGACCAGATGACAAGGCTTCCGCTTGAGAAGGTAACACCGCTTGTTCCGCCGGGAGGAGCGGGAGTCGGAATGCATGTTATTCCGGTGGAGAAGGCTATTCCGGCGACTCAGCAGTCGGCAAGCGTGGAGCACATTTCCTACTGGCTCAACAAGTACAAGGATAAGTACGCCGTGGGTGCATGCTCCTGCCGACGTCAGCAGAGAGTCAGAGGCGAGGGCACGGGCGAGATAGAGGGCGAACTCTGTATCGGCGTCGGCGATATGGCGGATTTCCTTGTCGAGACGGGAAGAGGACGCTACATCGATATCGATGAGGTTATGGATATTTTAAGGAGAGCCGAGAAGAACGGTTTCGTGCATCAGATAACCAACATCGACGGTCAGGACAAGATATTTGCCATCTGTAACTGTGCGCCGGGCGTGTGCAATGCGCTCAGAACCTCACAGCTTTTCAACACGCCGAACATGTCGCGCTCAGCCTATGTGGCCAGTGTCGACACTGCAAGCTGTGTGGCCTGCGGACGCTGCGTTGAGTTCTGCCCTACAGGTGCGGCGAAGCTCGGACAGAAGCTGTGCACGAAGCATGGCGCGGTCGAGTATCCGAGACATGAGCTGCCTGACAAGGTTAAGTGGGGACCGGATAAGTGGGACCCGGATTTCCGCGACAACAGCAAGATTAACTGTTATGATACGGGAACCTCGCCATGTAAGACGGCATGTCCTGCACACCTTCCGGTACAGGGCTATGTAAAGATGGCGGCACAGGGAAGATATATGGACGCTCTCAAGCTCATCAAGACTGAGAATCCGTTCCCGGCAGTCTGCGGTGCTATCTGTAACAGACGCTGTGAGGACGCTTGTACGAGAGGCAAAGTTGACGAGGCGGTTGCCATCGACGAGATTAAGAAGTTCATAGCGGCACAGGAGCTTCATGCCGACAAGAGATACATACCTGAGACTGAGAACCACGAGGGCAAGTTCTTCGAGGAGAAGATTGCCGTTATCGGCGGTGGTCCTGCCGGAATGTCGGCGGCTTATTATCTTCGCGAGAAGGGTTATCCTGTCACGGTGTTTGAGAAGGAGAAGAGACCGGGCGGTATGCTTTTAAATGGTATTCCTTCCTTCAGGCTTGAGAAGAATGTGATTGATGCCGAGATAGACGTGTTACGCAAGATGGGTATTGAGTTTAAGTGCGGCGTAGAGGTCGGATGCGATGTCACACTTGATGAACTCCGTGCACAGGGCTACAAGGCGTTTTACGTTGCGATAGGTGCACAGGGCGGACGCATGGCAGGAGTGCCGGGTGAGGACGCAGAGGGTGTCATCACGGGAGTTGATTTCCTCAGAAAGGTCAACACGGACGAGAACAGCGTGAAGCTTAGCGGACGCACGGTTGTAATCGGCGGCGGTAACGTGGCGGTCGATGTGGCTAGAACGGCAGTGAGAGCGGGCTCCGATGAGGTGTCGATGTTCTGTCTTGAGTCGAGAGAGGGCATGCCTGCGGCAGCGGACGAGGTACATGAGGCTCTTGAGGAGGGCATCAAGGTCGGAAACGGCTGGGGACCTAAGGAAATTCTCACAGAGAACGGACATGTTAAGGGAATTGTGTTTAAGAAATGTGTGTCCGTGCTCGATGAGAACAAGCGCTTCAATCCTGTATACGATGAGAACGAGCTTATCACGGTTGACTGTGAGAACATCATTCTCTCAATCGGTCAGTCCATCGTATGGGGCGATCTGTTAAAGGGCAGCAAGGTTGAGTTAAGACCGAACAAGACCGCCGTTGCAGATGCGCTCACCTACCAGACCGCGGAGCCGGATATCTTCGTCGGAGGAGATGTTTACACAGGACCACGCTTTGCCATCGATGCCATAGCGGCGGGCAAGGAGGGCTGCGTGTCAATCCACCGTTTTGTACATAAGGGACACAGCCTCACGCTTGCGAGAAATAAGAGACAGTTCATCGAGCTTGACAAGGACGATATCGTTCTCGAGAGCTTTGACAATTCGCCGAGACAGGTGCCTGAAAAGAAGAAGGGGCTTGACGGAACCTTCCGCGATAACAGGGAAACCTTTACTGAGGAGCAGGTAAAGAAGGAGGCGAACCGCTGTCTTGGCTGCGGAGCCACCGTTGTCGACCCTAACAAGTGTATCGGCTGCGGACTGTGTACGACCAAGTGTGAGTTTGATGCCATTCATCTCAGCCGTGACATTCCTGCGGCAAGCAACATGTACAAGTCCGAGGACAAGATGAAGGCAATTCTTCCTTATGCGCTCAAGAGGCAGATCAAGATTGTCTTTAACAAGGATAAGAAGAAATAATGCATGATATCATTCATATCATTATATTTGTAAAAAAATTGAGGGCATGAGATGCACGAGCTGGGAATAATTGTACACATAGCAAAGACACTCGATGAGCTTGCGGTTGAGAACAAGCTCACGGAGATTGCATCGGTCACGCTCGAGGTGGGAGAGGTGAGCGGGATAGTTCCTGATTTTCTCACGGACTGCTGGCAGTATTATAGGAAGAAGAACGACCTTATCAAGGACTCGGAGCTTAGGATAGACGTTCTTCCGGCTACAACCTACTGCGAGGACTGTGAGAAAACCTATCCTACCGTGAAGTATGGGCGCGAGTGCCCGTACTGCCACGGACCTCATACATATCTTGTCGAGGGAAACGAGTGCAATATCAAGGAAATCGAGGCGTGCTGATCGGTTTTATCCGGGGACGCACCAATCTGATAACAACAGTAACCAAAAAGAGAAAGTCTAAATACACACACGGCGGGATACAATTCCGCCTCACAGGAAAAGAGGGATAATTATGTTATTTCATGTATACGGAGATAATGCCATCTACCAGTGGCTGGTAATGCTGGCAGTACTTGCAGGACTTATCCTGTTAAACGAATTTGCAAGGCGCACCAAGGTCGGAGGACTTATCATGTTCGGAGTTATTCCGGCGGTGCTCACGGTTTACTTTATAGTTATAGCAATCGCAGCGAGAGCGGGAGCAGAGTGGGCAGTCAATAATCAGACCCATATCTACATGAACGGCTGGTTCCACTACGCGAAGCTGTATGCGGCACTCACGGGCTGTATCGGCTTTATGATGATAAAGTACGAGTGGGGAATAGGAAAGAAGCATTGGTTTAAGGCGTTCCCGTTTGCCATCGTGGCAATCAACATTCTCATCGCCGTTGCGAGTGATTTTGAGTCGGCAATCAACGGCTGGTATTCGTGGTGGCTGTCCTCAGAGGGCGTATGGCTCTATGGCGGCTGGCACAACGTATTTAACGGAATTGCAGGAATACTCAACATCTTCTGTATGACGGGCTGGTGGGCTGTATATTCTTCAAAGGATAAGAAGGATATGATATGGCCTGACATGATATGGGTTTACATAATCGTATATGATATCTGGAATTTTGCATACACCTACAACTGCCTTCCTACACATTCATGGTTCTGCGGAGTTGCGCTTCTTCTCGCGCCTACGATTGCAGCACTCATCTGGAACAAGGGCGGTTGGATCATGAACCGTGCCAACACATTGTGCATCTGGTGTATGTTTGCACAGGTGTTCCCATTGTTCCAGGAGACCTTCCACGACGGAACAACCTTCTATCCTTGGGCTACGATCACAACACAGTACGCTGACGGAACAGTGTCAAGCATCGTGGCAGGCACAAGCGCCAACGCAAATCCTACAGCCATGACGATTGTGAGTGTCACGGCACTTATCGTGAACATAATCGCACTTTCCTACATTGTGGTTAAGTCGGTCAAGAACAAGAAGAACCCATACACAGGCGAAGTTTTCACCGATTTCAAGTACTACAAGGCTGCCAAGGACAGAGCTGTTGTAAAGTAATATTCCTTGCTGTCGTTTAGAAATTGGAAAGTAATTTTACAAAAAATTAATCATTAAAAGGATTGTTAGCAATGGAAAAAAATTATAAAATTATAGAAGTCAAGCAGAGCGTCTTTGCCGACAACGATGCCGATGCACAGCGCCTCAGGGACGAGCTGAAGGAGAAAAAGACATTTTTACTCAACCTCATGTCATCTCCGGGAAGCGGTAAGACGACAACCCTCGTGCAGACCATCGGCAGGATAAGCGATGAGTTCAGGGTCGGCGTTATGGAGGCGGACATTGACTCAGATGTCGATGCCGGAACCATCTCCGAAAAGACGGCTGCCAAGACTGTTCAGATTCACACCGGAGGCATGTGCCATCTCGATGCGGATATGACCAGGCAGGGAATAAACGAGCTCGATGTGGACGATGTGGACATTGCCATATTGGAGAACGTCGGCAACCTTGTGTGCCCGGCTGAGTTCGACACCGGAGCATCGAAGAATGTTATGATTTTATCCGTGCCGGAGGGACATGACAAGCCTCTAAAGTATCCGCTCATATTTACGGTATGCGATGCACTCATAATCAACAAGATAGACGTGCTTCCGTACTTTGATTTCGATATGGACAAGGTTAAGGAGTACGCGCTCATGCGTAACCCGAACCTTAAGATTTTTCCTATCTGCGCCAAGACGGGCGAGGGAGTGGACGAATGGTGTGAATGGCTAAAACAGCAGGCGAGGGAGTGGCTTGCGGAAAAATGAGGCACCATAGATGGCTAAACAGACGCAGAAGTTCATTATGAATACCTTTATGCAGCTTTTGGAGAACGAGAGCCTTGACAAGATAACCGTGAGGGATATCGTGGAGGAGTGCGAGATTAACAGGAACACCTTCTACTATCACTACAGCGATATATATGACCTCTTAGACGATGTGTTCCGCGTGGAGACCGAGAGGTTCATGTCGGGCGATATAGATGAGAACACCACGTTCGGAGAGGAGTATGAGAGGGCGGCACAGTTTGTGCTGAAGTACAGAAGGGCAATCCTTCATATTTATGACTCGAAGAAACGCGATGTCCTCGAAAATTATCTAGAGACGCTCTCCTTCTCTTTCATAAGCAGGTTTGTGAAGAAGGAAGCACAAGGGTATAAGCTCTCCGAGGAGGATATTGACTACATCACAGGCTTTTATACCCACGCGATAGTCGGAAATACACTTGAATGGATTAAGAGAAAGCTGCCGTCGGGGCAGGAGAAGTTCATCGCGAGAACCGCGGGAACCTTCAACGCCACGGTGAAGGATATGATAGAACAGTGCGTACAGGAGCGCCGATAACAGGAGTGTCTGGAAATCAGATTGATTTTCAGACACTTTTTCTTTTTTGCCTAAAAATCAGACATTCGGGTATTTTTGTCTGTTTTAAAAGCGCGGGCAGTGGGGTATTATAACACTACAAGGTGGTAAAAAGATAGTCGAAGTAACCGCCGACAGTGAAAAATATCTGCGGAAACGAGGCTTGGAATGAAACAGCTCAAAATTGTGAAAAATATGTATATTGTGATGGACATGTGCCTCATAATCGTTGGTCTGCTGATTTTGTTCAGTCCGATAAGGGCGATCAATGTCCTGTGTAAGATATTCGGTGTCGTGCTGGTTCTGTTAGGAGCAGTCAAGATAGTCGGCTATTTCACGAAGGATATTTTCCAGCTTGCATTTCAGTTCGATTTTGCGCTTGGCATCATATCCGCGATACTGGGAGCTGTGCTGATATTCAGAACCTCATACATGGTCGAGATATTATCGATATGTGTGGGAATATTCATTCTGATTGACGGCGCGCTAAAGCTGCAGACGGCGGTGGACGCAAAGAAGTTCGGAATTGAGAAATGGTGGCTTATCCTCGTAATCGCCCTGCTTGTATCCATAGTGGGTATAATACTTATGGTTATCCCTTTTGCGGCTCAGACGATGGCGGCTTGGATAATCGGTATCAACCTTGTGCTTGACGGAGTGTTAAACATCTGTGTGGTGTTAAGCACAGTCAAGACAATACGCAGGAAAAGGTTAGAAAGCTAAAAATTATCAAATAGAAAGGTGGACAAGAGTATGAGTAAAGGTAAGAAGAAAATGAAACTGGTTGCATCAGCACTCGCTATAGGAGCAGGTGTTGCGGCTGTGAATGCGGTCAAGAAAAAGAATGACGAGAGCAAGCAGGGTGGTTCACCCAAAAGCGCCGAGAAGAAGGGAATGCCTGAGAGCAGACAGCAGGAGCTTAAAGAGTTTCGCAACACGGAGCGCGGAAAATATGAGAAGAACAGCAAGGGAATTTACTACTCGAATGGTAACTATGAAGCCTTTGCACGTCCTGAGAAGCCTGAAGGAGTCGATGAGAAGTCGGCATACCTCGTAGGAAGCGGCCTTGCATCACTCGCGGCAGCATGTTTCCTCGTAAGAGATGCACAGATGCCGGGAAAGAATATTCATATTCTTGAGGCTATGGACGTTGCCGGCGGTGCCTGCGACGGTATAAATGACCCTACAAGAGGCTATGTAATGCGTGGCGGACGTGAGATGGAGAATCATTTCGAGTGTCTGTGGGATCTGTTCAGAAGTATTCCTTCAATCGAGACACCGGGTGTATCCGTTCTCGATGAGTACTACTGGCTCAACAAGCATGACCCTAACTATTCATTGTGCCGTGCAACCGTCAACCGCGGTGAGGACGCACACACGGACGGCAAGTTCAACTTAAGCCAGAAGGGCTGCATGGAGATCATGAAGCTGTTTTTCACAAAGGACGAGGATCTCTATGATAAGACCATCGAGGACGTATTTGACGACGAGGTGTTCAAGTCTGATTTCTGGTTATACTGGAGAACAATGTTCGCGTTCGAGAACTGGCATAGTGCACTTGAGATGAAGCTTTACTTCCAGAGATTTATCCACCATATCGGCGGACTTCCTGATTTCAGCGCACTCAAGTTCACGAAGTACAACCAGTACGAGTCACTTATCCTTCCTATGAAGAAGTACCTTGAGAAGGCAGGAGTTAAGTTCGAGTTCAACACGGAGGTAACAAATGTTGAGTTCGAGATAACAGGTCAGAAGAAGGTTGCAAAGAGAATTATCTGTAAGCACAAGGGCGAGGAGAAGGTTATCGAGCTTACTGAGAACGATATGGTATTCGTAACCAACGGAAGCTGTACAGAGAGCACGATCTACGGCTCACACACCCAGGCACCTGTCGGTGACGCTGAGGTCAGAACGAGCGGCGTATGGAGCCTCTGGAAGAATATTGCAAAGCAGAGCCCTGACTTCGGACACCCTGAAAAGTTCTGCTCGGATATCTCAAAGACCAACTGGGAGTCAGCTACGGTTACAACCTCAGATGAGACCATCATCAATGCGATCAAGAAGATTTGTAAGAGAGACCCTAGAACAGGTAATGTTGTTACCGGCGGTATCGTAAGCTGCAAGGACTCCAAGTGGTTACTCAGCTGGACAATCAACAGACAGGGACAGTTCAAGGAGCAGAAGAAGGAAGAGGTATGCGTATGGGTATACAGCCTGTTCACAGATGTTCCGGGCGATTATATAAAGAAGCCTATGAAGGAATGTACAGGTGAGGAGATTGCGGCAGAGTGGCTGTACCACATCGGAATCCCTGTTGACCAGATTGACGAGCTCGCAAGGGATAAGGTCGTATCGGTTCCTACAATGATGCCTTACATCACAGCGTTCTTCATGCCGAGAAGAAAGGGCGACCGTCCTGACGTTATTCCTGACGGCTGCGTGAACTTCGCATTCCTCGGACAGTTTGCCGAGACACCGAGAGACACAATCTTCACGACAGAGTATTCAGTAAGAACAGCCATGGAGGCTGTATACGGACTTCTCGGAGTCGACAGAGGTGTTCCAGAGGTATGGGGCAGCGTATACGATGTGAGAGAACTCCTCGACAGCTCAGTAAAGCTCATGGACGGCAAGTCACCTCTTGAGATAGAGCTTCCCGGCCCGTTAAACGCAATCAAGAAGCCTATTATAAAGAAGATAAAAGGAACCGTCATCGAGAAGCTCCTAAGAGACCACGGAGTGCTCAGGGACTATATGTAAAATTTTATAGGTAATATAAATATAATCTAAAATAAAAGGTGTGTAGAAATGGGGAAAGACATTTTTACACACCTTTTATATTGCCATAAAAAATCAATACAAATATTATACAAAAATATTGCATAAATATTCAATATTATGATTAAAAATACATATTGTTAATGATTTCAAATTGTGCTATCCTTACGATATAAGAAATCGGAAAGTTCCTTTAGTAAAGATAAGAGTAACCGGCAGAACAGGAGATTTCCAAGGAGGAGAACTTATGAAGAAGATTATTGCAGTCATTGCGGCACTTACGATGGTTGTCGCATCACTTACAGCGTGTGGAAAGTCAGGAAACACGGCAAAGACAGCTAAGGTTATTGACATCGACCTTACAAATGAGGAGTATGCATTCGGAGTTGACAAGGATCAGCCGGAGCTTCTCGAGAAGGTAAACGCATTTATCAAGGAGATTAAGGACAACGGCAAGTTTGACGAGATATGCAACCATTACTTTGGCGACGGCGAGCCTGTGGGTGTTGAGTCCGCAGCCTATGATGCGAGCAAGGATCAGCTCGTTGTAGCTACCAACGCAGCATTTGAACCGTTTGAGTATATGATTGGTGACAAGTACACCGGAATTGATATGGAGATTGCCGGAGCACTTGCAGAGTACCTCGGTGTTGAGCTCGTTGTACAGAACATGGATTTCGATGCAGTATGTCTCTCGGTTGGACAGCACAAGTGTGACATCGCCATGGCAGGTCTTACGGTTAAGCCTGACAGAGAAGAGTATGTCACATTCTCAGACTCATACTACAGCGCTTCGCAGAAGCTTATCGTTACATCTGACGATACAGAGTTTGACTCATGCAAGACCGCTGATGATGTCAATGCACTTTTGGCAGCCAAGGACAGCAAGGTTAAGATCGGTGTACAGAACGGAACAACAGGTCAGTTCTATGTTGAAGGTGATGCTGACTGGGGCTTTACAGGCTTTGCGGCACAGGCAGTCGGCTATAAGAACGGTTCACTCGCAGTACAGGATCTCTTAAACGGAAATATCCAGTATGTAATAATTGATGCCGCTCCTGCAAAGTGCATAACGGAAGCCATCAACAAGATGCAGTAGTAATACGGAATAATGTGATTTCATTGTAATTTGTGAGATTACATATCCAAAGAAAAATAAGTGAGGTTTAAATGGGCAATTTTGGTCAGAAGGTTAGTAAATTTATTGAAATTTTCATCGAACAAAATGGCTATGTAAGAGTGTTAGAAGGGTTGAAAAATACCCTTCTAATTGCAGTTATAGGACTTATTATCGGTATAGTCCTCGGAACTCTCATAGCCACGGTAAGGGTTATACCTAAATATAAGGTATTGCCGCGCGTGCTTAACGGAATATGCAGCTTCTATGTGGGGCTTTTCAGAGGAACGCCTATGGTTGTGCAGCTCCTCGTGTTTTATTATGTTCTTCTTCCTATCATCGGGGTGAAGATGACGGGTGTGCAGGTGTCAATGCTGGTATTCGGACTTAACAGTGCCGCGTACATATCGGAGATTATGCGAAGCGGTATCATGTCGGTAGATGCGGGGCAGCTTGAGGCGGGAAGAGCGGTCGGACTCAGCTTTTCCGTATCCATGATTAAGATTGTAATACCGCAGGCAGTCAAGAATATTCTTCCTACGCTCGGCAATGAGTTCATCGCCCTTATCAAGGAGACTTCGGTGGTGAGTTTCGTCGGTGCGGCCGATTTGTATGTTGCTTTTAACTATATAGGAAGCAACAGTTATGAGTTCATGGTGCCATATCTTGTGATGGCTATAATTTACATTGTAATCGTGCTTTTGATAAGCGGCGGAATTAAACTTATGGAAAGGAGCCTGAGAAAGAGTGATAGACGTAATTAATCTTGAGAAGCATTTCGGAAGCAATAAGATATTAAAGGGAATCAACATCACTGTAAATAAGGGTGATATTCTCGTTGTCATCGGACCGTCGGGCTCCGGTAAGAGTACATTTCTGCGCTGCCTCAACTGTATGGAGGACCCTACGGGCGGACAGATTATCTTCAACGGTGTAGATATCGCGGATATGAAGGTTGATATCAATATTCACAGAAGACATATGGGAATGGTATTCCAGCATTTTAACCTGTTTTCCAACAAGACGGTTATACAGAATATCATGCTCGCGCCTGTGTACGTTCAGTGTCAGGAGTTAAGAAAGGCTAAGAGAAAGAATATCATTACGACATTTACCAATATATTCAGAGGCAAGGATAAGAAAAAGGAGCTCATTCCGATTACGACAAGCAAGTCCGAGATAAAGAAGAATGCAAGGGACAACGCTATGCAGCTTCTCGGAAAAATTGGCTTGCAGGACAAGGCGAACGTGTACCCTTCGACGCTTTCCGGCGGGCAGAAACAGCGTGTTGCCATTGTCAGGGCACTTGCCATGAACCCTGATGTTATCCTTTTTGATGAGCCTACGAGTGCGCTCGATCCGGAGATGGTAGGTGAGGTTCTTGACCTTATGAAGGCACTTGCCAAGGAAGGTATGACAATGATTATAGTGACTCACGAGATGGGTTTTGCGAGAGAGGTTGCCAACAGGGTAATCTTTATTGATGACGGGCAGATACTTGAGAGCGCCCCGCCTCAGGAGTTTTTCTCAAACCCAAAGAACCCACGCCTAAAGGAGTTTTTATCCAAAGTTCTAGCTTAGTCTGTGACTAAGCTAGAATTTTTGGTCTATTGCTTAGTCTGTGACTAAGCTAGAACTTTTATACAGATTATTTTTGGCATTGCAAATTGGTGAAATGAGGATAAAGATGGTTAGCAGACGCAGCATAAAAGATTTTTATGAAAAGTACATGAAGAACCTGAAAAGGGAAGAGGTAATCAATGACTCGTTGTTAAAGGCAGATGACCAGGAGGCATGGATTGAAAATTTGAGGACAAAGTCTAAAATGCTGCGTACTCTCTACATTGAGAATGAGGCGATGCTTAACCTGTATCTCAGACCTTTTATTGAGCAGGAAAGCCGTATTGATGATGAACTCGCGGATGAGTTTTTAGAGCAGATAGAGCGGCTTTTTGAGCAGGGGCTGAGCGACAGGCTTATATGTATAGATATATCACAGGTCCTGCAGCGCTACTTTAAAAGAAATAACAATTTTGCGAAATGGTTCAGGATAACATATGCGCTGGGTGGATTTTACAGCAGAAATTCAGGACTGGAGAATGTTAACAAATGTCTTGAGTGTTATGAGCTTATCAGAAATGAGTTCCCACGGTATGAAAAAATTGATGACTGGAATATTAGAAGGCGGCTGCTTTTTGCTTTTTATAATTATGCTGTTGTTCTTATGAATTCCAAACCTTTTGCCGAACAGATGGGATTTACATTGCCGGAATACGAAAAAAATCTGTTGTCGGAGGTTGACAAGGCGCTTGCAGTGTACGATGACCCGGTAGTGAGGGCGCTGGATGGCGACAAATATGACCTTGACGGACTTAAGGATGAATTAAATTACGATGTATTCGGAAACTGGATATGCGGCTGCGACAGAAGGGAGGAGATGAGCCCGGAAACCTTTGAGCGTGCGCTTCGGATTATGGATGAGCTTTATAAGTCGGCTCTTGAGGAGGATGGAGACATCTTTCATATGAAGGATGAGATATACTGCAATTATTGGAAGGGGCAGTATTGCGCCGGAAATCTGGAAATAGAGGAATATATTAACAAAATAATAGATTTCTGCAACTACACGCTTGAGCATCCGGATGTTGATGAGTTTGATGACATATCCGACAGTAAATATTATCAGGTCAATATGTATCAGATTACCAACCTTGCAGGTACACCTGGGGTTGCCGAACATCCGCAGTTGAAGGAAAAACTGAAAAACTATATCCTGCCGCAGTTTAAGAAGTTCATTTCCGAATTACCGAGAACAAGGCATGCATCATACATCAATGAGTCGATAAAGCGTACACTCATGGAACTTGTTGGAAGTCTGGGAACTGAAGGAATTGACAGCTATTATTTTCTTGATGTGCTGATGAACAGGGATGAGACAATGATGATACATGTCTCAATCGTTAAACGAGTGGCTTTGATGATAATGAACAGTGTATTCAACACAGAACCGGAACTCTTGGTAGGAGTATGCCAAACTCAGAATGTGCTTGAGGTACTTGAAAAGAGAAATGAAATTGAGCAGCTTGTTTCGCAGGCGGCTCTTGTATTTGACATAGGCAAGAGCGACTATATTGAACTTATTACATTGCAGAGCAGACGTCTGCTTGCGAGGGAAAAGGAAGTTATCCACAGGCATGCCGCACAGGGTGCAAAGCTGTTGGAAACATTGGGATTTAGCAGAGATATATGCGATATAGCATACGGACACCACAAGTCATACGATGGAAAAAGCGGATATCCTGAGGAATTTGACAACACTAAATCAAGAGTTCATTTTCTTATAGATTTGTTTAAAATATGTGACTGCATGGATGCGGCTACAGATGACATAGGACGAATTTACAATAAGGTTAAGACTATGCCGGAGTTCATAGATGAGTTGGAGTTCGGTGCGGGACATCTGTACAATCCTGATATTGTGAGAATAATAAGCAGTGATGAGCAGCTTAAAAAGGAGCTTGGCTATACATGCTCTGCCGGACGAATTGCTTTATATTATGAGGCATACGATACGTTCATAGATAATTCGGAAGATACGGACAATGAAAATAACGAACAGATAAAGTGTATAGGAGATATAGAGCCGGACAATAACAGGGAGAGTGAACAGGCGGATCTGCTTGAAAATATGCAGGAGATGGGGCGTGAGCAGGCACAGGTGCTTGAGTCTCTTGCAAAGTCTGCAATATTTATAGCCAGAATAAATCTGAGTGATGACACTTTTCGTATAGTTCACAATTCGGACAGAGGGGTGCTGAAAGGTTCTAAGGAGGGCAGCTTTACAGGATTTATAAGAAATATTGGAAAAGAGGCGATTCATCCGGACGATTATCCGATGATAAGACGTCTTATGGATTATGGAGAGTTTTCGGATTATATATATTCTTCCAACGGCAGCTTCGAGATGGAAGTACGTCTTAAAGAGGGCAATGAATGGAAATGGCGAAGAGTTAATTTTGCACTTGCGGAGGAAAAAAACGGCGTACCGCAGGTGGTTATTTTGTCGATAAATGATATAGACTATGCCAAGAAACAGCGCGAGCAGATGAAGGAAGCCATGGAGTTGGCATACAAGCAGGCAAAGCAGGCGAGCGCGGCTAAAAGTGAATTTTTATCAAACATGTCGCATGACATCCGCACACCGATGAATGTTATACTTGGAATGACTCAGATTGCAGGGAAAAATACTGATAACCCGGAAAAGATTAAGGACTGCCTTTCAAAGATTGAACAGGCATCGCAGCATCTTTTAGAGCTTATCAATGATGTCCTTGATATGTCAAAGATTGAGAGCGGTAAAATAGAGCTGAACGAGAAGCCGGTTGACATTGTTGAACTTATGAAGAATGTGATTTTTATGGTTCAGGATATGGCTGAAAAAAAATCCATTAAAAGCAGGATGAATATTGATGCACTTCCAAAAGAGATGGTTATATGCGATCCTGTCCGTGTTCAGGAGATTTTAATAAATCTCTTGTCAAATGCCGTAAAATATACTCCGGAGGGCAGATGGATTTCATTTACAGCAAAGAAAACAGCCTCATTAGGAGGTTATAATTCCTACAAATTCATTGTTGAAGATGGCGGAATAGGAATGAGTGCCGATTTTCTTGAGAAGATTTTTGAACCATTTTCCAGAGAACACACCGAACAGACTCAGAACATTCAGGGAACGGGACTGGGGCTTAGCATAACAAAGTCCATAATAGATATTATGCAGGGAAGCATTGATGTCACCAGCGAGAGAGGAAAAGGGTCACGATTTGAGGTCAGCCTAAGATTCAGGATTTCGGGAGAGCAGGCATATGAAGGGGAGAATGAGGAGCAGACCGCACCGCAGGATTGGGACGGAAAACTGGTCGGTCACAGAATTCTGCTTGTTGAGGATAATGAGCTTAATCGGGAAATATTTGTGGAGCTTGTTTCAAGTACCGGTGTTGAGATAGATACCTCGGTAAACGGATTAGAAGGTGTGGAACGCGTCAGAGAGCATGAGTCCGGCTACTACGACATGGTATTTATGGATGTGCAGATGCCGGTTATGGATGGATATGAGGCGACAAAACATATCCGCGAGCTGGAGCGTGAACGAAGTGAGGCGCAAGAGCGGCTTCCGATAATTGCACTTACGGCCAATGCATTCTCTGAGGATAGCGACAAGGCTGTAAAAGCAGGAATGAATGCACATCTTAGCAAACCGATTTCAGTGTCAAAACTTATGTCCGTTATGGCAAGATGGATAGTTGTGTGAAAATTTATAGACTTTTTTAATAATAAAATATATAATAGACATAGCAACGATTTCGGGAGTTTACACAAACATGGTTTATTGATATACATTTGGGAGAAAAGGTTACGGCAGGTAAAATAAGCACATATGGGAAAAGCATAGCGGATATTATCTCTGATTACAGAAAACAGAACTTTGTAAGTGACCAGCTTCAGGAAATTCGTCTGGGGCTTGAGCATGGTATCGATGTGGCCGCTTATGCTGATAAGGAGTACTTTGCCGTGCAGATGCGGCAGATACGTTTCGGACTTGAGGAAGGGCTTGATGTGTCACTTTACAACAGCAAGCAGTACGACTGGTTTCAGATGGAGGAGATACGTCTTGGCTTGAAATCGGGAGTTGACGCGGCTGTGTATGCCAATCCTAAATATTCTTTTGAAGTTATGCGTGAACTGAGAAGGTCACTTGAGGATAATATTCACCTCGAAAAATATGCTGCGGTGGGGGCGGAGATGCTGCATGAGCTGCACCGGGCACTTTTGGACAAGCAGAATATTATGCCGTATATCAAGCAGGGATATGTGCCGGAACAACTGTCAGAGATAAGGCGTGCCATGAGACATGGCTGCAATATTGACCCATATCTTAATAAGCTTTACAGGGGTGTATCCATAAGGGAAATAACAGAGGGACTTGAGAGGGGACTTGATGTGTCCATCTATGCCAGAACTGAATATTCCTGGCAGCAGATGAAGGAAATCAGGATAGGTCTTGAGAACCGAATTGATGTGTCCGTGTATGCAAAGGAGCTGTATTCCTGGCAGCAGATGAGGGAAATCAGGATAGGTCTTGAGAAAAAGCTTGATGTCGATTCGTATAAGAGCATGATGTATTCCGCGTCCGACATGAAGAAGATGCGTGTGAAGCTTGAACAGCAGCAAAAGAAGTATGTCAATTTCATTAAGGGAGCGCATAATGACGATATCCCTAAGGATATAGAAAACTTCTGCCGCAAGATGTATCAGAAGATGTTCCGCATACTGGTGGATAATGATAAGATGAAGGCGTATGCGTATGTAGGACCTGATGCCCCGGCACTTTCAGAGGATAAACTTAGACAGGCAATCGCGGCAGCCAATGTGCATATGGGAATCGATGATGCGATTGTTGATGCGCTGGTGCAGGGCTCTATAAGAGATGAGCTTGTCGTGGTTGCAAGAGGAAAGCTTCCGACGATGGGAAGCGACGGCTGCTATGAGGAGTTCGTCCGTAACACTTCTGACAGGGGAATTAAGATTTTAGAGGATGGTTCGGCAGATTTAAAGGAAGCGTTTATGTTCACGAAGGTGACGGAAGGACAGAAGCTTCTGGTGTATCACGGCGCACAGAAGGGCGAAGAGGGATACAATGTGAATGGTACAATACTTGCGGCTGTGGAGGGCTACGAAAAGGAGAGTATCACGGGCAGGGGATTTAGACTGCTTGAAGATAAGCGGACCTATATAGCTGAACAGGATGGCTGTGCCATGTATGACGGAAAGACACTCACGGTATTACCGCTTCTTGAAGTTAAGGAAGATTCGGGAGTTCTGGATGATATTAGATTTGACGGAAGTATTCATATCTTGGGCGATGTCAGCGGACGACGTCATATTAAGGCAACCGGGGACATTGTTGTTGAGGGTTTTGTCGAGAATGTAATGCTCGAAAGTGATGGAAACATTCTTTTGAAGAAGGGTGCGAACAGTGCAACGGTGCATCTTAGTGCGGGACAGGATGTTATAGGAATATTTTTTGAAAATGTAACCATAAATGCTGAGAATATTATGGCGAATTACTTCTTCAAATGCAGCCTGCACGCCAATAGGGGAATATTCTCATACGGAAACGCCGGAGCTATAGCCGGAGGAAATATTTTTGCCGGTATGATAATTGAGACTGCGAATGTGGGAAATAAGAATGGTATAGCAACCCAGATAAAAATGGGGTATGATAAAAAGGACGAAGATTTGGCTGCAACGGATGAACTGAAAGAGGTTGAGAGCCAGCTTGTAATTCTCAATAATGCCATGGAGCAGTACAGAAAAATGTATCCGCCTGAGATTAGAAATTCGATGGTTATGTTCCTTAAAATAGAAAATGCCGTCTATACGAAGGAAATGCAGAAGAAAAAAGTGTTAGAGCATATAGATAAGCTCAATAAGGATAAGCTTGAGTGCAAACAGGCATACCTTAAAATTGTCGGAAACTTATATGAGGGAACTACGGTTACAATAAATAATGCATTGGTTACCTGCACAAACATGACGGGTGTTATTTTTAAGAATGATACCGGGCATATGAAAGTAAGTCGTATTTAGCATCGGAAGGAGTGGCCATGAAAGAAAAAATACTGATTGTTGATGATATTGAACTTAACAGAGAGATGCTTGCCGTTGCGTTGGGGGACGCCTTTCCGGTTATCGAGGCTGACGATGGCGCTAAGGCGATAGAACTTTTAAAGACAAGATCAGAAGAGATTGCGGTTGTGCTGTTAGATCTTGTAATGCCGAAGGTTGACGGGTATGAGGTATTGAAGTATATGAAGGATACCGAGCTTATAAAGAGTGTTCCGGTACTTGTTATAACCGCTGACTCAACAACGACTGTAGAGAGGGAGTGTCTTGAGCTTGGAGTATCCGATTTTATAAGAAAACCTTTTGATGGATTCACGGTGAGAAAGAGAGTGCAGAACATTGCCGATCTGTTCATGTACAAGGACAATCTTGAGAATAAGGTATGAATTCAGGCTGAAAATCTTAAGAGACAGAACAATCTGCTTGAGCAGCAGGCGGCAAGACTGAAGGAGAGCAATGAGAAGATTATTGATATCCTCGGTACGGTTGTAGAGTATCGTAACCTTGAGAGCGGTGAGCACATTAAGAGAGTGAAGGGCTTCACAAGAATTCTTGCACAGAAGGCGGCACAAAAATATCCGGAGTATAATCTGACGCCTGAGAGAATTAATATAATTGTTGCGGCAAGCGCACTGCATGATATTGGGAAGATAGCCATAAAGGACAGTGTCCTTTTAAAGCCGGGCAGGCTTGATAAGGATGAGTACGATTATATGAAGTCACATACAATAAGAGGATGTGATATTCTTGACCAGATTGAAGGTGCGTGGGACAGTGAATATGACAAGGTCAGCCATGATATTTGCAGGTGGCACCATGAGAGATATGAGGGGAAGGGATATCCGGACGGACTTGTCGGTGAGGAAATACCTATAGATGCACAGCTCGTATCCATAGCGGATGTATATGATGCTCTTGTCAGCGACAGAGTATATAAAGCTGCGATTGATAAGGAAAAGGCATATCACATGATTTTGATGGGAGAGTGTGGAGTATTTTCGCCGAAACTTATGGAATGTTTCAGGGCATCAAAGGCTGAATTTGAGAATCTCGCCGAACAGTATGAGATGAACAGCAAAGAGAAAGAATAGATTTATAGGATATCTTATATATAAAGATAAAGAAAGCAAGAGGTGGCAAAGGTGACAACCAGAGAATGTTATGAGAAGATGGGCGCGAACTATGAGAATGTTCTTGGCAGATTAGGCAGTGAGAAAATGGTAAATATGTTCGCTAAAAAATTCTTGAAGGATGGAAGCTATGAGAATTTGAAAAAAGCGATTGCTGACAAGGATGCTGCCGAAGCATTTAGGGCGGCACATACATTGAAAGGAGTATGCCTCAATCTGGGCTTTGACAACCTTTTTACGGTGAGTTCCGACTTGACGGAGAAGCTAAGAGGAGGCGAGTTTGCAGGAGCAGATGAGCTGTTTGCAAAGGTTGTTGAGCAGTACGGAATAACGATAGATGCGTTAGGACAAATGGAGTAATCTCCGGTGGGAGTGTGTAGACTTGAAAAATGATTACGTTATGACGATGCAGCAGGTGGAAAGTGTCATGGAGCAGCTAAAGGACATCTTTGATGTGGTGCGCCTTATAGATGCCGAGACCATGTGTGAAGCTGCAGGGGACGACAACAGAAAATATTGTAAGTGTTATGAATTGTGGGAAAAAGACAAATACTGTGATAATTGTGTTTCGCAGGAGGCTGTCAGAACAAAATCTCAGAAGATAAAGGTTGAGTATATTAATTCTAAGCTATACGAAGTAATGGCGAAATACCTGGAGATTGACGGCAAAAAATATGTTCTTGAGATGATAAAGGCGTTGGATGCCGACAGCATGCTCAGCAGTGAAGATTGTGAGAGGCTGCTTGATTCTAATACCATGTATACCGAGAAGCTGTATGAGGATGTGCTCACTGATACATATAACAGACGTTATTACGAAGAAAAGCTTAAAAAGCAGGAGACGCATGCCGCGGTTGCGGTCATAGACCTCGACGATTTCAAGCTTTATAATGATACCTACGGACACAGCGCGGGAGATATGGCACTTGTGACAACGGCTAATGTTATAAAGAAGTGCATCAGAAAGGGAGATGTGCTCATAAGGTACGGCGGGGACGAGTTCCTGCTCGTACTTCCGGGACTTGACATGGACGGCATGAAGGATATGTTAGGAATAATTCTCGACAGAATTAACAAAGCCGATGTACCGGGTTACTCAAGACTCCAGCTCTCCGTCAGCATAGGAGGTGTCATCGCCAAGGGTGAGGCGGTAGAGAAGGCAGCCGGAAGGGCGGATATGCTTATGTACCAGGCGAAGAACCGCAAGAACCTTGTCGTGACGGAGGACGAGGTGACAGACGGCGCCGAGAAGGAGGACATGTTAAAGATTGAGAAGGCGAAGCAGCAGATTCTCATTGTAGATGACTCCGACATGAACAGGGAGCTTCTCTCGGCTATGCTTCAGGACGAGTACAGGATACTCGAGGCAGCCAACGGTCAGGAGGCGGTTGACTTGCTGACACAGTACGGAACGGGAATATCGCTCGTGCTGCTCGACATCATAATGCCTGTGATGGACGGCTTCGGTGTGCTCGCTAACATGAATTCCAGCCATATAATAGAGGATATCCCTGTCATCATGATTTCCAACGAGGACTCCGACACGGTTATAAGGCGCGCCTACGAGATGGGTGTAATAGATTATATCAGACGTCCTTTTGACGCTAAGATAGTTTACCAGAGAGTGAGCAACACGATAAAGCTCTACGCAAAGCAGCGCAGGCTCATGGCGCTCGTCTCCGAGAACATCTACCAGAAGGAAAAGAACAACAGAATGATGATCGCCATACTGAGCCAGATAGTTGAGTTTCGAAATGGCGAGAGCGGAATGCATGTTGTTAACATAAACGGCATAACAAGGCTTCTGCTCGAGCAGCTTATCCAGAAGTCGGACAAGTATGAGCTTAGCTGGCAGGACAGATTTCTCATCACGACGGCGAGTGCGCTTCACGATATAGGTAAGATAGGAATTGATGAGAGCATACTTAACAAGCCGGGCAGACTGACGGCTGAGGAATTTGAGATTATGAAGACCCATACCGTCATCGGTGCGGCCATGCTCGAGAAGCTCGAGATATATCAGGACGAGAAGCTTGTGCAGATTGCGACACAGATATGCAGATGGCACCATGAGAGATACGACGGCAGGGGTTACCCTGACGGTCTCAAGGGCGATGAGATACCTATTGCGGCTCAGGTTGTGTCAGTCGCGGACGTATACGATGCGCTGACCAGCGAGCGCGTTTACAAGAAGGCATTCACGCATGAGAAGGCGATGGAGATGATATTAGGGGGAGAGTGCGGTGCATTTAATCCTCTGCTTCTCGAATGCCTTGAGGACATACAGGACAAATTGAAGAGACATTTATACCAGGAAGAGGAAGAAGAGTTATAACTAAGATGGGGAGGACGCCAAAAAGCGTTCTGCCCATCTTTTGACAAGTGGCTGATTATGAGACGGGCGGCAGAGGAAGGCGGAAAGGAGACAGACATGGCATTTGTTGAGTGCAGGCATGTAAAGAAAACATATCAGATGGGAGAGGTGACGATATCGGCACTTTCCGACGTCAATTTCGAGATTGAGAAGGGGGAGTTCTGCGTCATCGTCGGCGCGTCGGGGGCAGGTAAGACGACCATTCTCAATATCATAGGAGGCATGGATACCCTGACCGACGGGGAGGTAATACTCGACGGGAACAGGATATCGGATTATAAGCCGAAGCAGCTTACGACCTACAGAAGGTACGACATAGGCTTCGTTTTCCAATTCTACAATCTGGTGCAGAACCTGACGGCGCTCGAGAACGTCGAGCTCGCATCACAGATATGCAGGGAACCTATCGATGCCATGACGGTGCTAAAGCAGGTGGGGCTTGAGAATAGGGCTTCCAACTTCCCGGCGCAGCTATCGGGCGGTGAGCAGCAGAGAGTGGCTATCGCGAGAGCGCTCGCGAAAAATCCCAAGCTTCTGCTATGTGATGAACCGACCGGAGCACTCGATTATGCCACGGGCAAGCAAGTTTTAAAGCTTTTGCAGGATACCTGCCGCAGGGATGGCAAGACAGTTGTGGTCATAACTCACAACAGCGCCCTCACTGCCATGGCGGACAGGGTCATAACCGTGAAGAACGGGACAGTCACCTCTATGGTGAAGAACGAGAACATTGTCCCGGTTGAGGACATCGAGTGGTAAGGAGGGACAGCTATGAAATCGGCGATGAGAAAGACCTCACTTCGTGAGATAAGGCACAGCCTTGGACGATATCTTGCGATATTTTCCATAGTTGCGCTGGGAGTTATCATGTTCGCGGGTCTGAGGGTGTGCAGGGAGGACATGACAGCCACCGCGGACAAGTATTTTAAGCAGACATCATTCTATGATTACAGGGCGCTCTCAACACTCGGCTTTGACCTTGGAGATGCGAAAAAGTTAGCCGGGGAGAATGGCGTTATGTACGCACAGGGCGGCATAAGCCAAGCGGTCATAGAGCTGCTTGCTGACGGGCGTGAGTGTGTCGTGGCTACCTACTCGCTGCTTGATGACATCAACCGCCCCGAGCTGATTGAGGGGCGTATGCCTGAGAACGACAGAGAGTGCGTTGTCGACAGCAAGCATTATGGCAGTGAGTATATTGGGCAGGAGTTTGTTGTGGCGGACAGTAACACGGACGAGGTGAAGGACTCATTCACATATGATACCTACACGATTGTGGGAATTGTGCAGTCGCCGCTCTATCTCAATTTCGAGAGGGGAACCGCCTCGGTGGGCAACGGAAGTGTCACGAGCTTTGCGTATTTTATGAGGGGCGCGTACACGGCGGAGTACGACAATGAGATATATGTGCGTATGGACTGTGACTACGAAGCCTACTCGGACGAGTACAATTCATACATAGATGAACATACCGAAGCGCTTAAGGAGGCTGTGCAGAGGATAGCGGACGCAAGATACGACAGGCTGTACTCTGAGGCGGCGGACGAGATAGTCGACGCAAAGGCGGAACTTGAGGAAAAGATATCAGATGCGAGAGCGGAGCTTGATGAGGCCTACGATACTCTACAGAAGTCGGAGCAGGAGCTTGAGGAAAAGCAGAAGGAGCTAGACGATGCCCGCAGTGCCATGGAGCTTATGGGGATGAGCACCGAGGGAATGTTTGACGATGCACAGGCACAGATAGACGATGCGAGAAAGCAGATAGAGGACGGCTATGCGGAGTATGAGGACGGCGTTAAGAAGCTCGAGGCGGAGAGCGCCGACGCACAGGCACAGATAGCTGACGCCGAGGCGGAGCTTGATGAGCTCAAGAAGCCGACCGTGTATGTGCTTGACAGGGACACCAATGTAGGTTATGCGAGCTTTGACAATGACAGCAATATCGTAAATCAGGTTGCGGCAGTGTTCCCGATATTCTTTTTTGCCGTGGCTGCCCTTGTGTGCATGACCACGATGACGAGAATGGTCGAGGACGAGAGAACGCAGATAGGTGTGCTAAAGGCGCTGGGCTACAGCGACGGTGCGGTCATGGGAAAGTACTTGTTCTATTCGGGCTCGGCAGCCGTGGGCGGAGCAGTGTTCGGCTATGTGGTCGGAAATCTGCTGTTCCCTAAGGTAATATGGATAGGCTACAACATGCTCTATGATTTTGCAGAGCTCACATATGTGTGGGATATAAAAATTGGAGTTATCTCAATAGCGGCAGCAGTTCTCTGCTCGATGGGCGCTACATATTTTTCATGTGCGGCACAGTTTCACAGCTCGCCTGCGACACTCATACGCCCTAAGGCACCAAAGAGCGGAAAGAGAATACTGCTCGAGAAAATCGGATTTATCTGGAAGAGGCTCAGCTTTTTGAGGAAGGTCTCCATAAGAAATGTTTTCAGATACAAGAAGCGTTTTATTATGATGATAATGGGTATAGGCGGCTGCTCGGCGCTCGTTGTGACTGCGCTCGGACTGAGGGATTCGTTCTCCGATATCGTGAGCGCACAGTTTCGAGAGATAGCCGTGTACGACATGTCGGTAACTCTCGGGGAGCCGGCTGACGAGGGGGAGCGTGCAGCGCTTGGCGAGACGTTTGACGAGTACTTTGACAGCTATGCGTTTCTCAACTCATCGACGATGGATATTGAGAGCGGCAGTGCGAAAAAGTCAGCCAATATTATAATAGCGGAGAATTCGGACGAGCTCTCTAAGCAGTATCATTTTCTGAGCCTCAAAGGTGGTGAGAGCCTGTCATACCCTTCCGAGGGTGAGATAGTTCTCACCAAGAGGCTTGCAAAAAATCTCGGGGTAAAGAAAGGGGACACCTTGACAATCACGGACGATAATCTGAATACCATGACTGTGACGGTGTCCGCCGTATGTAAGAACTATGTTTTCAACTACGCTTTTATCTCGAAGGAGACATATATCGGGGCGACGGGAAGTGAGCCTGAGTACAGAACCGTGTATGCGTCGATAAGGGACGGAGAGGACGCACATCAGACTGTCGCAGACCTCCTCTCGATGGACGAGGTGAGCTCGGCGTATGTAAATGCCGACACGGAGGAGCAGTTTAACAGCATGATTTCCAGCATTAACTACGTCGTAATCATGGTGATTGTCCTTGCCGCGGCGCTTGCTTTCGTGGTACTCTACAACCTCACCAACATCAATATCACCGAGCGCATCAGGGAGATTGCCACGATAAAAGTTCTCGGCTTCTATTCGAGGGAGACGGCAGCCTATGTGTTCAGGGAGAATTTCATTTTGACGGGCATAGGCGCGCTCTTAGGGCTTGGACTTGGAAAGCTCCTCCACATGTTCATCATGGAATGTATCAATGTGGAGGCGGTCTCCTTCGACAGTAAGATTACGTTTTTAAGCTATGTGCTGAGTGTCATACTCACCTTCATATTTGCCGTGATAGTCAATCTGTTCATGCTTGTAAAGCTAAATAAGATTAACATGGCTGAGTCGCTCAAATCGGTGGAGTAGTTAGCTAAGCTCTTTGTTTTTGCTTCTTATCCAGTCGTATTTCTTGATGAGCTCCTGATCGGAGTCACCGGTGAAGAAATAGTAATCAAAATACCTTGCGTCGCTGAGGCTTATAAAGGCTCCGTAGGTCGGAATGCTGTTAAAGAGTACCGTGTAATCGTGGCTTACCGCAATGCCATACCCTTTATCAGATATGACACACGGAGCCTTTAGTCTGCTCTTTCCGAAGGAGATATATCTTGCAACGCGGTTTAACGGCAGGTGGTCACGGTTGCTTGCACCGAAGGCGTAGAGTTTCTGTCCGGCCTCGAAGTCGAAGTAGCACAGGCTTCTCTCGGTCGTGCTCTCGAGCACATGCCCGGGCAGTTTTTCGTTCAGCAGCACATTCTTGTCCCTGTCGCAGAAGCTTACGAGCCCGTTCTTTTTGTCTATCCTGAGATAGAGTGCAGAGGTCGCAAGCAGCACGGCATCAGGGGTGTCCTTGAACTTCCATTTGTCGTAGGTCTTTCTTTTCTCTATGCACTTGGCCTCCGGAATTTCCGCTCCCGCCTTTCGGTAGGTGACGCGCACCATGGTGGCTGCGTATGGAGTGAGCTCGATAACGGCGTTGATGCTCTCGAGCACGAGGGTGTCGCCCTCGCGCCTTGCGCTCCTGAACGGGTACGCTGCCATGCGGTTAGGGTTCTGCTTGAGTGCGTCCATCTTAGGGACGGAGCCGAAGGTGTATTCAGACATGCACATTATCCTGTTGCTGTAGTCGACGATTTTGTTCGGGGCTGCGGGAGCCTGTGTGTACGGCATCGCAGGGTACGGTGAAGGTTTTCTCGCTGCGGGAGCCTTGTATCTGCCGGCGGCAGATGCCGTTACATCGGTTCTTGACGTTGCGGCAGGCTTAGAGTCTGATTTGGCAGCTTCGGCGATGCCATCTGCCTGTTCAGTGGCCTCTGCTTCGGCAGCAGGCGAGACAGAGCTGAAGGTCACGGTGCGCTTTGTCCTGTTAGGCTGCATGTTCTTCGCGTCAAAGACGGCGTTTCTAACAGCATCCGGAACAGGCTCGGCGATAAGCGGTGTGAGCGTTCCGGTGTGGTATACGGCGAGCTCGTGCAGTGCGCGCGTGGCGGCGACGTACAGAAGCTTTACGTTGGCATCGCATGCCGGGTATGCACTCTCGTCCGGGTTCATAAGTATGCAGCAGTCGAACTCGAGTCCCTTGGTGTAGGTGACGGGCAGAACCATGGTGCCGTTGTCAAACTCCATAGCGTCGAAGTCGGTTACCGTGGTGTACTCAGAGAGCTTTTTCGCGGTTTCTCTAGAGGTGGCGGCATCGGGACAGATGACGGCTATTGTCTCATAACCCTTATTTTTCCATTCCTCAATTCTGTCCGCGGTGCTTTTTATGAGCTCCGCCTCGTCCGCAAATTCCTCTATCTCAACCTCATTGCCGTGTCTTATGATAGGCTCGACAGGGTAGATGGAGAAACTTCCGTGTCTTAGTATGTCGGTCGCAAAATGTGAAATCTCGACCGTGTTTCTGTAGCTCTTTCTTAGCAGGTTGAAGCTGTCATACTCGCCCGTGAGAAAATTGTCGGTGAGCTCCGTCCAGTCGTTGAGACCGTGCTCATAGTGGATATTCTGAGCCACATCGCCCATTATGGTGTAGGTGCAGCCGCGCATGCAGTAGTGCAGGCTCATGTACGCCATCATTCCGAAGTCCTGCGCCTCGTCGATGACGACGTGGTGCGCCTCCTCGATAGGGTCATTCTCCTTGGTACGCTTATAGATATAAGCGAGTGCGGCAAGGTCGTAAAGGTCCGGTGCCGTGGCATCAAACGGAAATACTGTGTGGTATTTTTTCTCCTGTGCCTTCAAAAAATCCGAATATATGTCATAGGTGGAATATTTCCACTTCTTTGGCCCGAAGTATTGGCGGTAGAAGCGGTTGAGCGCTTTTTTCTCATCGGGCGAATATTGAACCTCCTTGCCCATGAGCTCGTTCTCGAGGCGGGAGAGCACGCGGCTGTTGAGATGCTCGATTTTTAACTGCGTCGACAACTGCGGGTTCTCGTCGAGAAATGAGGTAATCGACTTTGAGGTGAGGAGGGTCACGCACACGTCGTGCTCGAGAAGCACGTTCTCGTTGGATTTGAGTATGACATCGCGGGTGTTGATGACGCTCCTCTCGAACGCGAGGCAGAACTCCTCAAGCTCGCGAAACCACGCAAGAGTGCCGCGCTTTAGCGACGCCGGGTAGTCGGTAGTCGGCATGGCAAGGGGCGAGATGTGCTGGGTGTCGGGGTTCCAGTCCTCGTAGAGAAGTCTCACAAAGAGCTCCTCCATGGTCATCTGGCGGACACCGTTTACGTCGAGGTCGGGGAGAACGCTTGTGATGTAGTTGAGAAGAATTTTGTTGCTGCCGACAATATAGAAATCGGCGGGTTTGAAATCCTTCTCGTAGTTGTACAGAATGTAGGATATTCTGTGCATCGCCACCGTGGTCTTTCCTGAGCCCGCGGCACCCTGCACTATCATGCTTTTGTAGGGGGACTGTCTTATAATATCATTCTGTTCCTTCTGTATCGTGGCGATAATCTCGCCGAGAACAGCTTTCTTATTCTGGGAGAGATATTTGTTTAGAAGCTCATCGTTAGCGACGACATCGCTGTCGAAGTAGGATAGCAGAGCATCGTCCTTTATCTCGTAGGTACGTTTCTTTTTGAGGTCGATGTCAAAGCTTCCCTCCTTGGGAACGGTGTAGGTCACTTCGCCCAAGTGGCTCTCGTAGTAGGAGTTGGCAATCGGGGCGCGCCAGTCGATGACCTCGAGCTTGGTGACGTCGCGGGATATTCCGACCTTGCCTATATATATGGTATCTTTGCTCTTATTTTTTTCATCGATAAAATCAATGCGCCCGAAGAAGGGCTTCTGTCTCGCCTTCTCGGCGCGGGCTGCCTCGTGCTTCGCGCGCTCATACATTACCTGAATGTTGTTTATCATGGAGAGCGCCTCGACGTCCTTGGCGCCGTAGGTCTCAAGGAGTGTGTACAGCTCGTCGGAGAGAGCTTTCTCCTCCTGCCGGTATCTGGACAGGTTCTCCTTTGAGAGAGCAAGAACGGAGGCAAAATGGCTCTGTTCGTAGGTGTTGTCATCGGGTTTGAACATGGTATGACTCCTTATTTATTTGTGTGCCGCACAAATAAGTGCGGCTGGTCGAAGGTTACGGACTAGAACTCCGATGCGGAGTCCTCGTAAAAAAGCTTCACGACGATGTTCTGGCTGTAGTCGCCGAAGGAGACTCCAAAGAGGGTGAAACCGCCGCAGTTAGGTGTGTCTGCCGGGACGGAAATCGTGAAATTGATTATGGAGTCATAGCTTAGCGACAGATCGTCGATAGTCACCGGTGAGAGCTTGGTCGTGCCGTCCATGAAGGTGCCCGAGCGGTTTATGACAAGAGTCTTTAATAGCCCGTACTGGTTCAGACCGTCAGGCCACCAGTTAGGGCAGAGCATACCGCGCCTTGCACCGAAATCGCCGGGGCTTATCCACTTGCCCAGTGCCTTACCGTTGATGTCAAAATATATATCGCTCGGGTAGTTGTCGTTGTGTTCCGGGCACTCTGAGCTTATCTCGAAGGAAATCTGGATTTCTGAGAGCGTCTGTCCGAGCTTGAGGCGGTTGGGCAGATTGTAGGTCACGGAGCCGTAGCCGACCCAGAGAATGTCCGCCTTGAAGCGCTCCGGGTATGAGAACACCTTCGGGTTGTCGAGGTCACCTATGAGGTTGCCCGAGGTGGACAGACCGCAGGTAGGGTGTACATCATAACCTATATAATGTCCTATGTCAATCTCGTCGGTGTAGCATTTTATCGAGCCGGCGTTTGGAACCATGTCTATTATGAGACGCTCATAGCGCGGGCGCACAATCTTCATAATTCCGCGTTTGCCTGATGTGACCTGCACGGAGACCAGCCCGGCAGCCTCGAGCTTGCCGACGTGCATCGAGATGGCGCTGTTTGTCAGCCCCAGAGTCTCTGCGAGGTCGTTCATGCTCAGATGGTCGTTCTCGTAGATGAGCTTCATAATCTGAAGTCTCATCGGGGTGCTGAGCGCCTTGAAAACCTCCTCAGCTTCGTTTAATGATTTTATATAGTACATATTTATCCTCTCCGCCGTCCCTTGCGGCATCTTGTCATGGATTGATAATTATTGAGGCATATTCTCAAAAATGAAATGGTTAACTATTTGTTTAAGTATAAAATGTTTAAATTAAATAGTCAACAGGAAAATCTTTTGTATATATTGCACAAAAATAGCGCAATTCTTTCTCTATCCAATTAAGCAATTAAGTATTGAATTATACATTAAAAAGAGATATGTTTATATTAACATTTCACTGAAAATAGAATAGGTTAAGCCAAAAGCGAAATACAACTTACGAAAACGATTTAATACCTGTTCTGTTTTACTGAAAAATAAAATTAATAAAAAAAGAGAAGGAGGACGAAAAATGAGCAAGTTGTACATAAACCCTAACAATAAGAAGGGTCACATAAACCCGGAAATCCAGGGTCATTTTTCGGAGCATTTAGGAAGATGTATCTACGAAGGGATATTTGTTGGAAAGGACTCTAAGATACCTAACGTGAACGGAATGAGAAAGGATGTCGTAGAGGCGCTCAAGGATATTCAGATTCCTGTGCTCAGATGGCCGGGCGGCTGCTTTGCCGACGAGTATCACTGGAAGGACGGAATCGGACCTGTCGAGAGCAGAAAGAAGATGATTAACACCCACTGGGGTGGTGTGGTTGAGGACAACAGCTTCGGAACACACGAGTTTATGGAGCTTTGCAGACAGCTCGGCTGTAAGACCTACGTCAACGGAAATGTCGGAAGCGGAACGGTTCAGGAGATGAGCGAGTGGGTTGAGTACATGACCTTCGAGGGCGTGTCACCTATGAGCGATTTGAGAAAGAAGAACGGGCATGAGGAGCCTTGGAGAGTTGACTACTTCGGAGTAGGTAACGAGAACTGGGGCTGCGGTGGAAACATGACCCCTGAGTACTACGGAAATCTCTACAGAAGATACCAGACCTATGTGAGAAATTATCACCCTGATAAGCCTATCTTCAAGGTTGCCTGCGGAGCCAACGTGGATGACTACAACTGGACTAACGGGGTTATGGACACCTGCTTTAGGGCGCCTGAGTTCCTCCACGGTTTTATGGACGGAATATCCCTTCACTATTATACACACCCGGGCGGCTGGGAGCACAAGGGAAGCGCAACCGACTTCGACGACAAGATGTGGTATCAGACCATGAAGAAAACACTCTACATGGAGGAGCTTATCAAAAACCATGAGGCAATCATGGATAAGTACGATAAGAAGCATAAGGTAGGCATGATAGTAGATGAGTGGGGAACCTGGTTTGATTGTGAGCCGGGAACCAATCCGGGCTTCCTCTACCAGCAGAACACCATAAGAGATGCACTTGTTGCCGGAATTAACTTAAATATCTTCAACAAGCACTGCGACAGGGTTAAGATGGCTAACATAGCACAGATGGTAAATGTTCTTCAGGCAGTCCTTCTCACGGAGGGAGAGAAGATGATAAAGACACCTACTTACCATGTATTCTATATGTATAAGCACCACCAGGATGCAGAGCTCTTAGACAGCTTCCTTGAGACAGAGCAGATAGGACTTGAGGAGCAGAGCATGGTTCCTAACCTCACCGAGTCAGTATCACTTGGCAAGGACGGAAAGATACATATAACGATGACCAACCTCTCAGTCGACAAGGACTACGAGATAGACGGCTGCGTGGCTGACACTGAGATTGCCTCCGCGACGGGAGAGATTGTCGGCGGTGAAATTCATCTTCACAACACCTTCGACAAGCCTGAGGAGGTGACTGTAAAGGCGTTTAAGGATATAGAGGTAAACGGCAACAGAATAAAGTTCACAATTCCGGCAAGCAGTGTACTTCATCTGGAATTGAACATCAAATAAGCTTAGAAGTGTTCTTATGGTTCGAAAAGGTATTAAGAGACTCACGGCACTTGTGGTTATCACTTCAATGCTCGCGTGCAGCCTACACAAGCGATATGGACGGAGCAAAGGTTAAACTTCTGTCTTACCTGTGAGGCAGCTTACCTTGTAATGGAGTAAGCCAACCAAATAATAAAGTAAACTAAAATTATCCCCGGTGGTGCACGTTATGGGGCTTCCCGGGGAAGTTTAATAAAGGGAAGGGAAAAGACATGGACGAGAGACCTAGAAACGGAAAGATTACGGATTTTAATAAACCATTTATAGAGCAGAGGGCAGACCCGTATGTGGTGAGGGCTGACGACGGCAAGTATTATTTTACCGCATCTGTTCCTTCATATGACAAAATTATTTTAAGATGCTCGGATACCCTCGAGGGGTTAAAGGACGCCGGGGAGAAGGTCATCTGGACAAAGCATGAGTCCGGAGAGATGAGTAAGCATATCTGGGCTCCAGAGATTCATTATCTGTTCGGAAAGTGGTACATATATTTTGCCGCTTCAAAGGAGGAGGATATATGGAGACTGCGCCCGTACATTCTCGAGTGTCAGGGCGACGACCCTATGAAGGACGAGTGGGTTGAGAAGGGCAAAATTCAGAGAAGCGATGACGATATATATTCCTTCGATGCCTTTTCGCTCGACGCAACCATATTTGAAAATAAGGGCGAGTACTACTATGTATGGGCTGAGAAAGTCAGCGTTGGAGTCCAGATTTCAAATCTCTACATCGCAAAGATGGAGTCCGCGACCAAGCTCGCCACAGCACAGGTGCTTCTTACCACCCCTGACTATGACTGGGAGAGAGTCGACATATGGGTAAATGAAGGCCCGGCGGTTATACACCACGACGGCAAAATTTTCCTCACATACTCGGCAAGCGCGACCGGCGAGTGCTACTGCGTAGGCATGCTCTCCATCGACGAGGACGCCGACCTGCTCGACCCGAGGGCATGGAAGAAGGAGAGACACCCGGTTCTCTGTTCAGACAGGGAGAAGGGCATCTACGGACCGGGACACAACAGCTTCACCAAGACCGAGGACGGCAGGGACGTGTGCGTGTACCATGCCCGCACCTACCTTGAGATAGTGGGCGACCCGCTCTACGACCCGAACAGACACACCATGCTCATGGAAGTCAAGTGGGACGAGGAGGGCAGACCGGTGTTCAGCTATGAGAATAAGATTTTCTAAATAATACAGGGACGGATATCAAAACAGGCGGGGACTGCGGGTGCATAATGGATTTTATTTATGCATATCGGCTTAGTTGGGCGAAGCAAGGTGTTCTAAGCACTCTGATTTAATTTATTTATAGTGTCCGCCACCGTTGCAAAGCAGACCTCCATGTCTGCGTTGCAACTTTTCCGACCTCCATGTCGGAAATGGCTGGGTAGTGAGCAGAGTGCTAAGAACATCTAGGCTTCTTCCAAAAGTCGCGCTATGCATAAATAAAATCCATTATGCACGGCAAGCGTTTTGAAGCCTGTTTTGATATCCTGTTGTGTATTATGCTGGGGTAAAATACACGGGCATTTGAATATTGAATTTATTATTTGTGGGTTGTGTACTAATCCTGAATTATTCATGAAACAGTATCTTTAAAAAACTGGTTCATAAATC
>CAMEEX010000012.1 GCA_945915235.1 uncultured Clostridia bacterium
AAAATACGCAGATTAATATATTAAAATTGTTGATTTTACACAAACGATAATTGACTTTTCAACAGGTTATTATATAATACAACTATAGTTAATTAAAGAGGTGACGTTTTATGATTTTGGAATATACTTGTGAAAATTATAAATCGATAAAAGATAAGATTATATTTTCGATGATTGCATCTAAAGATAATTCCTTTTCAGAATTATTGATACCATTTGACGGAGTACAGATAAACAGAGTGGCATCTATATATGGTGCAAATGGTTCCGGAAAGACGAATGTTATGGACTCTTTAGGCTTTTTGACTTTTTTGATATGCAATAGCAATAATTTTCAACCGGGAGATAAAATTCAACAGCCTTATCATAGATTATGTGGTTCACAGGTTCCCACAAGTTTTAGTATTCAATTTATAAAAAATGGCGTACGTTATGCTTATGGACTTTCTTACACTGTGGAACAGGTGATTTCGGAATATCTTTATTATTTTCCAAATGGGAAACAGGCAAAAATTTTTGACAGAAATCAGGATACGATAACATTTGGGGAAAAATTTAGAAAAGATTTTGAAAGCGTATTAAATTTTTCAAAACCTAATAAATTGTTTTTGTCAGTTTCTGCAAATTATTCAGCGGTAAAGGAAAGTGAGATAGTATTTTTGTTTTTTAAAGAAGATATTATTTTTTATCCTCAGCCGGTGTTTAATAATTGGCTTGAATACTCCATCGAAAAATTGACAAATGATTCTAATCTGAAAAAATTATTTGTTGAATTTATGAATTCTACAGGAAATACGATAAAAAACATAAATACTAAGTATGAAAAATCCAAAATTACACCTGATATTCTGCCGATGAATATGCCGGACGCATTGAAAAAACTGCTTATACATGGCGAAGATGCGACAAAAATTGAGGCACAGATAGATTATGGATTGTTTAAAATAAATCTGGAAGAAGAGTCTAAGGGTATACAAAAAATGTTCGAGGTATTTTGTCCGTTGATGAATATTATATTAATGGATAAAGTGCTGGTATGGGACGAGATAGAAACGAGCCTTCACCCTCAAATAGTTAATGAGATTTTAAGATTGATTTTACACGGAAAAGCTGATTCAAAGGCACAGCTCATTTTCAGCACGCATGATACTAATTTGTTGGATTTGACAAGGTTCAGGAGAGACCAGATATGGTTCACCGAATTAAATTCGTCAAGAGCAACCGATTTGTATTCTTTGGCAGAACTAAAGAATGTAAGAAAAGATGAGAATATAAGCAAGGGATATTTAAGCGGCAAGTACGGTGCAATACCATTTATCCATAACCCACTAAAGTTTCCGGCAGAGGAGGAGGGTTGATGCAGCAGACAGAGGAGAGAAATCTTGAACTTTCACCAAGAATTGTAAATACAAGGGACAGACGGCGAAATCATGCTATCCAATTTGAACTTGGAGAGATTACGGCAAGATTTGAAAATAATGTTTCTTCTATCAAGGCACAGTTTGGGCTGGTCGAACAGCTCGAGAATGATGGCAACCTGCAATATAAAGATATTTTGCGTTCTCAGATAGTATTTCTTGATAGCGCTTTTGACTTCTTTATGCATGAAATTACTAAATTCGGCATGGTGCAGATATTTCAGGGTATTTGGGAAAAGACAGAAAAATATAATAACTTTGCAATTCGTTTAGGAGATATCTCTGACGTTTTGCAAAATCCTGAACAGGAAAACTGGTTTTTAGATATTGTGAATGATTCATATGCCGAAGATACTTTTATGAGTGCGGACACAGTTATTTCTCAGTTGAAGCTGATAGGGCTGAAATGGCAGAATATAGCGGATAGGGCGTTCTTTGAGCAGGGTTCGACAATTTCGACAAAAGATAAATTTAAGGGAACATTGAATTCTTTGTTTTTACGCAGAAATCAGATTGCACATCAGGCAGACTGTCGCCATGAGACCGGTGATAAAATAGATATTGATAGAGAATTTGTTGAGAGCTATATAGATAATATAGAAAATATTGTACATGCAATCATTGATGAAATAGCGGCAAAAGCTTAATATTAATAAAAGTGACCTTACATAAAAAGATTTCATACATAGTGCGCCATAATGCTATGTGTGAAATCTTTTTTTGCTTTTGAGGCTTACCCGTGAATTTTACTCTGGATAAAACTTATGATACTGAGTTGCTCTATTGCTAAATACAAGAAAATAGGGTATAATTTCCTACAAAGTGGGTATGCCTGCCCTTTGGCAAAATCAGTGTTTTCGGAGGGCATGCCAGTAGGAAAGGAAATATATAAATGGTTTTTTCGTCTACGGTATTTTTATTTTTGTTTTTGCCGGTGGTTATCGCGGTTTATTATAATCCCTTCATAAAAAAGAGGGGTTTTCGCAATATAGTCTTACTTCTGGCGAGTCTTTTTTTCTACGGCTGGGGTGAGCCGGTGTTCGTTTTCCTTATGATTTTGTCAATTATTATGAACTGGGCATTCGGTCTTATGGTTGATGGCATGAGAAAAAAGGGAAGTACGCGCGGAATGAAGCTTGGAATGATTTTATCCGTGGTGTATAACCTTGGACTTATGTTCATCTTCAAGTACTTGACCTTTGTGACCAAGAATATAAGCTATCTTGTCCACAATGACAGCATAGTTGTAAATATTGCCCTTCCAATCGGAATATCCTTCTTTACCTTCCAGCTCATGTCGTATGTGTTCGATGTGTATTACGGCACGGCGAAGGTGCAGAGAAATATTCTATATGTAGGGCTGTATGTATCAATGTTTCCTCAGCTTATCGCGGGACCGATTGTCAGATATGAGACGGTTGCAGATGAGATTGAGAACAGGGTCGAGAACAGGGAGGAGTTTGCAGAAGGGTTCGGCAGGTTCGTCGTGGGTCTTGGCAAGAAGATACTTATTTCAAACTATGTCGGAAAAATCGCCGATATAGCGTTTGCGACGGAGGGCGGAATGTCCGTTGCGATGGCATGGCTCGGCGCGATAGCTTACACCCTGCAGATTTATTTTGATTTTTCGGGTTACTCGGACATGGCAATCGGACTTGGAAGAATGTTCGGTTTCCACTTTCTTGAGAACTTTAATTTTCCGTATGTATCGAAGTCGATAACTGAGTTCTGGAGAAGATGGCATATCACACTCAGCACCTGGTTCAGGGACTATGTGTATATTCCTCTCGGCGGAAACAGGGTCAGCAAGGGCAGACATATATGGAATATTTTTGTCGTGTGGTTCCTGACGGGTGTATGGCACGGTGCCAACTGGACGTTCATTTGCTGGGGACTGCTGTACTTTGTGCTTCTCATGTTCGAGAAGCTCACCGGCTTTCACAAGAAGAACGGCTGGTACATGCATGTGTACACCATGTTCTTTGTCATCATCGGCTGGGTGCTTTTCAGGGCTGACAGCATAACGGCGGCGGGAAGCTACATGGGAAACATGTTCGGAATAGGTGCGACAGGCTTCATTGACGGCACATTTATCGACTGCATCAAAAATTCGGCGGTCGTGCTCGTTGCGGCGGTTATTTTCTCGTTCCCTGTCGTGAAGAAGGTCGGGGAGCTGCTTGAGAGCAGGCAGACGCTCAAAAATGTGCTCGCCTCGGTCTGCATGGTGGCAGTATTTATTGCAGCGCTTCTCATATGCATCAAGGCGACCTACAACCCGTTCATCTATCTGAATTTCTAGGGAGGATTTATAAGTGGGAAAAAAAATATACAGAGTTACCGCGCTGTGCTGCATGGGAATACTCTTTGTGATGTTCATATTCATTCTCGCAAGACTTGTTGTGAAGAATGTGGTTTATGAAAAGTTTGGGATATACAATCCGCTGGTCGCATTTTTCCTTGAGGGCGACAACGATGTGACGGTCGAAGACGATGGAAGCGGCTCGATAAAGATAGACTGGGCGAGCATATATCCGTATGCGAAGGAGGATATATACGTCAACATAAGTAAGAATATGAGCCCGCTTGAGAAATATACCTCACTTGTGGGGAAAGTTAAGGCTCAGGCTGAGTGGTATGCGACGGACGGGCTTCCGATGCAGACGAAGCTCACCGAGCTGGCAGCAGGCTACGAGGGACTTATTGGCTGGAAGGTGCAGGAGGAGGACTATGACGCGGTCATAACCCTTAGAAACGGCTACCTCACCTGCATAAGCCCTGTGAGAGACGACAGCGTTATCGGGGAGATTACCGACAGCATAATGGGATTTAAGGATTTCCTCGATGAGAGGAATATAAATCTTATGTATGTCATGGTGCCGTTCCTTGTAGACACCGTGGACAGCGAGCTTCCGCTCGGAATAACCGATGCGAGCAACGACAACGCCGACAGACTGATTGAGAGCCTTGAGAAAAATGGAGTCGACAATCTGGACCTGAGGGTGTGTGAGAAGGAGGACGGCATAAGCCATTATGACATGTTCTACCGCACCGACCATCACTGGAACGCGAGGGCGGCAGTGTGGGCAAGCGGGCGCGTGGCGCGCAGAGTGTCGGAGCTCTACGACTATGAGTACACTCCTGAGCTTTTTGATATCAATAATTACACGAGCAGAATATACGAGAAGGTATTCCTCGGAAGCTACGGCAGAAGGGTAACACTCAGCAAGGCTTCGCCGGAGGATTTTGAGATATTGTACCCGAAAAATGACATGACCTATCATCTCGTGATGCCTGAACGTCAGATTGACACGACAGGAACTTTTGACGAGGTGTTCATTGATTACGATAAGCTCAAGATTACCGACTATTATGAGATGGATGCCTACAGCGCATATGTCACACTAAGAAGCTATGTGGCAGTGATTGAGAATGAGAACGCGGTAAATCCTGACAAGAAGATACTCATTCTCAGGGACTCCTTCGGAAACAATTTTGCTCCATACTTTGCACAGCAGTACGGAACCGTTGAGCTTGTCGATGTGGCGGACTTTACGGGCAGCATAAAGAGCTATATCGAGGAGTCGAAGCCGGACACTGTGCTTCTTTTGTACAATCCGACAATGATTGAGCCGATAGACTGGAGCTCCTACACGAGCAGCAAGTTCGATTTCAGGTGAAATGATACAATCTGCAAAATAAAAATCCGCGAGAGGGAGATTTTTTATCAGCAAAATTATATAATGTGTGGTTTTATAAAATTTCGCAGTTATCTAGGATAAATATAGTAGAAGTGAGGACTAAATATGAAGGTATTATGGCTTATAAATGCGCCAATACCGGCTCTGTGCGAGCGCGCAGGGCTTCCGGTGCAGGTAAAGGAGGGCTGGATTGACGGGCTTTACAATTCGCTGATGGCTCTTGTGAAGGAGAAGAAGGTGGACTTTAAGCTTGCCATAGCCTTCCCGCAGTTTGCTAAGAAGGAGACCATAGAGGGGGAGCTTGACGGCAGCGAGTTCTACGGCTTTTACAAGGAGGAGGACAAGCCCTACAAGTACAACCAGAATGTCGAGGGAAGGCTCAGGGACATACTTACAAAGGCAGCTCCCGATGTGGTGCATATAGCAGGGACGGAGTATGACCACGCGGCTGCGATGGTGAGGGCGTTTGGCAGACCTGACAGGACGGTTGTGTCAATTCAGGGTCTTACGAGTGTGTATGCAAGGCACTACATGGCTGACCTTCCGGTGAGTGTGAGATACGGCTTCACTCTCAGAGACGTGTTAAAGCTGGATAATCTGTTTTTTGACAGGAAAAAATATTATAAAAGAGGGGCTCTTGAGAAAGAGACCATAAGAGGGGCAGGGCATATTATCGGAAGAACCGACTGGGATAATATATGCACACGCCTTATAAATCCTACCGCGAAATATTATTATTGCAGTGAAATATTAAGAAAGGACTTCTATGACGGGAGCCGCTGGAGCGAGGATGACTGCGATAAACATACCGTATTCGTATCGCAGGGCTACTATCCGATTAAAGGACTTCACTACATGCTCGAGGCGCTCAAGGATATAAGAAAATTCTACCCGGATGTTAAGCTCAGGGTAGCGGGCGGTGTCAGCCTCAACGATGAAGGCTTTAAAAACAGGCTCAGACAGAAGAATTATCAGCGGTATCTGTCAAAGCTCATAGAAAAATATAATCTCTCCGACTGCGTGGAATTTCTTCCGCCGTTGAAGGCTGATGAGATGAAGAAAATGTATCTTAAAAGCAATGTATTTGTGTCGCCTTCGTCCATAGAAAATTCGCCGAACTCGCTGGGCGAGGCGATGATACTTGGTGTACCGTGTGTTTCCTCGCTGGTGGGCGGTGTCGGAAATATGCTTATAGACGGAGTAGAGGGCTTTTTCTACCAGCACGATGCGCCGTATATGCTTGCCTTCTATGTTATGCGGATATTTGAGACACAGGACAGGCAGAGAGAGCAGTTGGTGTACATGACCGATGCGGCGCAAGCTCACGCACAGCGACTTTTTGACAGAAGGAAAAATGCAGAGCAGATGCTTGAGATATACGGAGAGGTTAAGTCTGAGGGCAAGGCTGTAAGTACCGCAAGCAATACTCGCGGTATGCAGGGGGATAAGTTTGAAAATGACAACTAGTATGAATAAAAAGCGTTGGCTGTGGATTGTCGGTGCAGAGCTGGTTGTCCTTATTGTGCTGGCGGTTGTGATTGCGCTTCCGGGTGTAAATGAGAGCTTTCATGCCACGGATTTTGTGTACCAGCAGGGAGAGAATGTGGACGGCTCGGCGGTTGCGGGCAGTGACGGCGCACAGGGCGGCTGGTTTATATCGACACCGCAGATAAAGCTCGGCTATGGCGTGTACCGCGTGGAGGTCGAGTACGAGAGCACCTCGCAGGAGAGCTTTCTGTATTTTGTGTCCGCGTCCGAGCAGTCGACACAGATAAAGAATATCGGGCAGTATGCTGCGGGCACGGAGTATTTTAAGACTGACAGGAATAAGCTGTCTACACAAGTGTTTGTAAACAGAGGTGATACCTACTATGCCGGCTGTATATATGGCGGCGACGGGGAGCTTGCGGTCAGGAGCATATCCATAAAAAAGGAGCCCGGCGGGGTATTAAAGGGCTGTCTGATTTATATACTGGCTGCCGCTGTCGTGGATTTGCTTATTTTGTTTGCAGACAGGAGAAAAAAGGGGCTTGTTGGCGATGAGAGCATAAGGGTATTCTTTGCGCTCGGGCTCACCGTGATATTCACTTCGTTCCCTCTCGGAACGGGCTTTCTGGTAAACGGACATGATATGGGCTTTCACCTCGCAAGAATAGACAGCATAAAGAATGGGATACTGTCGGGTGAGTTCCCTATAAAGCTGTATTCCGACTGGCTGTGCGGAAACGGCTATGCGTCGGGAGTGTTTTACGGTGATGCGCTTCTCTACATTCCCGCGCTCTTTAGGATAGCAGGGTTTAATCTCATGCAGAGCTACAAGATTTTTGTGTTCCTTTGCAATCTTGCAACCTGTGTGCTTTCGTATTACTGCTTTAAGGGAATGTCGGGAAGCAAAAAAACGGCTGTCATAGGTGCAGCGCTGTACACGACATCAATCTACAGATTGATTGACATATATGTGCGCGCCTCGGTAGGAGAATACACGGCGATGATATTCCTTCCGGTCATAGCTTACGGCATGTACAGAGTCTATTCCGACGATGTGGATTCGGACGGTTTTAAAAAGAACTGGATAATTCCGGTTATAGGTTTTTCGGGGATAATCAACTCGCATATTCTGACCTGCGAGTTGACGGGTCTGTTCACCGTGCTGCTGTGCCTTATTATGTTCAGAAAAACATTCAGTAAAAAGAGATTTATTCTACTGGTGAAGATAGTTATATATACACTTATTGTCAATATCGGCTTTATTCTGCCGTTCGTGCAGTATTTTGTCCGCGGTGGCATAGTGGCGACGGATATCGACCGATTTTATGCGGGAATACAGCAGTACGGCGCGTTCCTCGCACAGATATTTGAGCCTGTCACTACCTACGCGGGACAGTCGTCATACATTGACTGGGCGATAAGCGAGTCGATGCCCGTCAATATAGGAGCGGGTCTTGCCTTTGGCGGGGTGGTGCTGTTGTATGTGCTGGTCATGGGATATGTAAAGAAGAAGGGCGAGAAAACAGCAGCATGGCTTACACTTGCCTTTGCCGCGCTGGCAATATGGATGTCCACCAGCAGTTTTCCATGGAATATGTTAAAGAAATCGAGTGGCGTGATGAGCAGTCTGGTCTCGAGCATACAGTATCCGTGGAGATTTCTCAGCATAGCTTCAATAATGCTTGTCATGGGCTTTATTCTTGCACTTAAAGCCGTGGAGGACAAAAAAAGACTGTATGTGTGTGCGGGCGCGGTGGTGCTCGCCGTCAATATCTGGCAGGGTGCGGTGCTCATGAGCAATATCCTGAACAATGCCGAGCCGTACAGAATATATCAGGGCAGCGAAATCGATACAACGCAGGCTGTCACGGGTGCCGAGTATCTTCCGGCGAATACACTTGTGCAGGTATACTCCGCACAGTATGTACTTCCTGACGATGGCATAAGCTGTGATGTGAGCTATAGGGACAATAATTATGTGGAGTGCCATATCACAAACAGCACAAATGTCGATGGAAGAATTATATTCTCCATGGTGTATTATGATGGCTATACCGCAGTCGATGCTGTCACCGGTGAGAAGCTTGAAGTCTATATGGACGGCGGCAAGGTAGCCGTCAATGTAAGCGGCGGTTATTCAGGGGACGTAATCGTGAAATTCTCAGGCTTTGTATCGTGGAAAATAGCGGGTGTGGTATCAATTATAGGCTTTTTAATGGTTATGGCAGAATTTATAAAATACAGGACGAAGGCTTATGAAAAATGGAGGCATGAATGGACAAAAAGACGTGGATAAAAATTATTGCCATAGAGGCAGCCATAACAATAGTGCTCATGGTCGCCGCTATATTTCCGTGGGTGGACACGAAATACAGCGCACAGGATTTACAGGACATTACGGCTGAGTGTGTGAAGTCGCCTAATGTATTTTTAGGATATGGAACTTACAGATATACTATAGAATATGATACCAACGCTGACACCTCCTTCGCATTTTTGGAGATGCAGTCCGTAAACGAGCAGGGAAAGCAGCTCATCGGGCATATGGATATGGACGCAGTTTTTCTTTTGCAGGATAGAAACAGCGTTTCGGGTGAGGCATTTATAAGGCTTCCGGCAAAGGACTATGCGGTGTACGCATACCGTCTTGCCGATGCCTCCCTGACGGTCAAGAGTGTATCAATACAGAAAACTCCGGGTGGAATTTTTAAGCTCGGAATAATGGCAGCGCTTATAGCTACGGTTGTCGACCTGATTATTCTCTATAACGACAGAAGAAAGCGCGGAACGATAAAGCAGGGAAGCACGGAGGTGTTTTTCGTGCTTTCCGCGACGGTTATGTTTATCTCAATTCCACTGTTTTTCGGATATTTGATAAACGGACATGACCTTCAATATCACCTGCTTAGAATAGAGGGCATCAAGGACGGGCTGCTCGCGGGCGATTTTCCGATAAAGATACAGTCTAACTGGCTCAGCGGAAACGGTTACGCGACAGCGGTATTCTACGGCGATTTGCTGCTGTATATACCTGCCGTTTTGAGGCTGTGCGGCTTCTCGGTGGTGCAGAGCTACAATATATATGTATTCCTGTGCAACGCAGCAACCTGCGCCATAGCGTACTTCTGTTTTAAGGGCATGGCTGGCAGAAGAAGGACTGCGATGGTCGGTGCCGTGCTCTATACGACTTCAATCTACAGACTCCTCGATATCTATGTGAGGTCGTCAGTGGGTGAGTATTCGGCGATGACATTTTTACCTATGATAGCGTACGGTCTGTGGAAGATATACAATGACGAATGTGACGCTGAAAATTTCAAGAGAAACTGGATAATACCTGTGCTTGGCTTTACCGGCGTGATAAACACCCATATACTTACCTGCGAGATGGCTGCCATATTCACCATTCTGCTGTGTCTTATATTTATTAAAAAGACATTTCAGAAGGAGAGGTTCATCGTGCTTGTCAAGATTGTCGTGTATACGACGGTGCTCAACCTTGCATTTTTTGTGCCGTTCTTCCACTATATGTCTCTTGGAAACTTTGTTATAACGTCGAATTCTCCAAGTTATATACAACAGTATGGCGCATATCTTGGACAGTTGTTTGCGCCTACCATGACTTATTCGGGACTCACCGCGGGTTATCAGGAGGGCATAGCGTCGGAGCTGCCGATAACAACAGGTCTGGGACTTGTCATGGGTGCGGTGGCACTGCTGTATTCGTTTGCGATGGGATATGTCAAGGACAGGAAGGATAAGGCGGCAGGCATTGTGTTTATCGTGTTTTCCGCGCTTTCAATATGGTTCTCGACCTATCTGTTCCCGTGGGATTTCATACAGAATATTCACAAAATGTTTATGAAGGTTGTCTCCACGATGCAGTTTCCGTGGCGTTTCTTAAGCATAGCAAGTATCACGCTTGCGCTGTGCGCGGTGTGGGCGCTGAATCACGTCGATGTTAAAAGCAAGGTTTATAAGTATATAGCGTTAGGAATGGTGGCGGTGGCTTTTGTACAGTCGGGATATCTTATCGGAAATGTGATAAATACCTACGAGCCGTTCTTTGTGTACGGAGAGAGCAGATTGGACACCACAAGCGTTGTAGGTGCCGAGTATCTCCCGGCGGGGGTTTTGGTCGAGACCTACACAAGCCAGTACGCCCTTGTCGATGAGAACATTGATTACACACAGAATTACAGAAACAATAACTATATCGACTGCACGCTCAAAAATGACAGCAATACCTACGGAATAGTGGCATTTTCAATAGTGTACTACGATGGCTACACGGCGGTTGACAAGGCGACAGGACAGAAGCTTCCGGTATTTGTCAAGGAGGGCAGGCTGTGTGTATATGTGCCGCCTCACTATTCGGGAGATGTCGTGGTAAGCTTCACGGGCTTTGCGTCGTGGAGAATTGCGACGGTTGTATCTATCATTGCGGCGGTTGTGCTTATCGTTGTTATTGCGGACAGAAAAAAGGTTATATACAGAAGGTTCAGAAATGGGGGTTAATATGCAGAATTTTGAAAAGGTTGAAAGTATCAGAAAAAATATCTCGTCAGTGATCGTGGGAAAGGACGAGATAATAGGTCTTATTCTCACGTCGGTGCTCGCGGGTGGACATATCCTTCTCGAGGACGTTCCGGGGACGGGAAAGACGGTGCTTGCGAAGAGCCTCGCGGGAAGTATTGACGGAGAGTTCTCGAGAGTGCAGTTTACCCCTGACCTTCTTCCGTCGGACGTGACGGGAATTAACTTCTACAACCAGAAGGCGGGAGAGTTTACGCTGAGAAAGGGACCTGTGTTCGGAAACATCATTCTCGCGGATGAGATCAACCGTGCGACTCCGAGAACGCAGGCGAGCCTTCTCGAGTGTATGGAAGAGCATCAGGTCACAATCGACGGTGTGACCTACAGGCTTACCGAGCCGTTCGTGGTAATAGCGACACAGAACCCGGTGGAGACAGCCGGAACCTTCCCGCTTCCCGAGGCACAGCTTGACAGATTTCTTATGAAGCTGTCGATGGGGCTTCCGGACAAGGAGGAGGAGATTAAGATAATGGAGCGTTTTATGGGCGACGTTCCGGGAGGCAGCAGCGCAAAGCAGGTGAGCGCCGTGTGCACGGCGGAGGACATCGTGGACATGCAGCGGGAAGCGGCGAAGGTCTATGTTCACAAGGCTGTGCTCGAGTACATAGCGTCGATAGTGCAGGCTACGAGGAAGAACTCTGAAATCAAGCTCGGAATAAGCCCGAGAGGAACGCTCGCTCTTTTGCGCGCAGTCAAAGCGCACGCGTACATAAACGGAAGAGAGTATGCGGTTCCCGAGGACGTGAAAGCCCTTGCGGTGCCTGTGCTCGCACACAGACTTGTGCTCATGTCATCTTTTGCGGGAGACGAGGGCAAGAAAAAACTCATAAATGATATCCTGTCATCGACGGAGATCGCAACTGAGGACTGGAGCAGATAGATGAGTCTTATTTTGATGGGCGCTGCGGTGCTGCTCGTAATGCTTGTTATCAGAAAAATATATGTAAAAAACTGGCTCAGGGGGGTTGAGGCGGGAATAGAAGTATCGAAAAACACAACCTTTCCCGGCGATGAGCTTGTGCTGACCGAGACCGTGGTGAACCGTAAGTGGCTGCCGTTGCCGATGGTCATGGTCAAGTTCGAGGTCGACAGAAGCTTCGTGTTCGGCAATGAGGTGGTCAACACCAATGTCTCCGATTACTGTTACAAGAATGACGTGTTCTCGCTGCTTTTTTATCAGAAGATAATAAGAAATATACCGCTCGTGTGCACCAAGAGAGGGTATTTCACAATCGACAGGCTGAATATAGTCTCGACTGACGTGATGATGGACAAGACCCTTGCCGCATATTTCGATGTGGGAAAGACCATCACGGTGTATCCGGCTGAGGCGGCGTCGGAGGAGGTCGATATTCCGTACCGGCGCATCATGGGTACGGTGCTCACAAGACAGTACACCTACGAGGACCCGTTTGAATTTCTCGGCATAAGGCAGTACCAGACCTATGACAGCTTGAAGGACGTCAACTGGACAGCGTCTGCCAAGACCGGTGAGCTCAAGGTAAATGTCCACGCGCACACGGCGGCGCAGCAGGTCTGCATACTTCTAAATCTTGAGAAGGACGGAGTGTGGGACTACGAGGAGCTGAAGGAAAAAGCCATATCCATGGCATGCAGTCTCGCCTGCCGCCTCACAAGGCAGGCTGTGGCGGTCAGTGTGCTCGCAAACGGAAAGGACATTATCACCGGAAATGAGCTTCTTATAGAGGCGGGCTGTGACGAGGGTCACAGGACGAATATAATGACGGCACTTGCAAGGCTCGACCTGAAAAAGCCGTGCAGGGATTTTGAGGTCGTCATAAGGGAGCATATAAAGGAGCTCGGCGATGACATGATATACTGTATGATATCGACGAGCAGAAGAGAGCCTTTGCAGAGATATTTTGCGGGGCTTGCCGCGCAGAGTGCAGGCTCGCTGTGGATTTATCCGTGCCATAAGAGCTTCGAGAACAATTTCGATTATCTTGGCGACGTCGACGTGGTGCGCTGGGAGGTGGAGCATGAGTAATAGAAAGGTAGACACAAAAAAAGCAGCCGGTAATGCCGTGAGCAGGAATACGGCTGTCGTGTATGTCATCAGAGGTATAGAATTTGTCATGCAGCTTCTCGTGTTCTCGCTGGCATATATGCTTGTTCTCATCGGCTTTCTGGGGAGAACGGATTTTTCCCCGCTGGTTTGTGCGGCTGTGACCGGCATATCGATTTTGATTTTGTACATAGTCAGGGGCTGGTGTGAGAACAGGGCTGTCACCATAGCGGCGCATGTGTTTGCGGTTCTGCCCGCACTTATTATCGCGAGCGATACGATGGCATTGATGTCTTATATCGTTATATATATAGTTATTGTTATATATTCGATAAGCCTCATTCTCAACAAGAAAAACCACACGGACGAACACATGCCGATAGGAATGGCGGCGTTCTTCGTGGTGGCGATGATTGTCGGGGGAATTACCGGGCGCGAGGTGATTGAGAGCCGCGCACTGTATTACGGTGCCATATTTATAATGCTTCAGGTTATCTACCACAATCTGAACAATATGAATGACATCATGATTATGAACCATGAGGTGAGCAATTTCCCGGCAAAGCAGATGGTCGGCGTGAACACGTTCATCATATCGGTAGTTGCGCTCGTGTGCATGGGAGCAATGCTCATAATTAACAATTCCTATGTCTACAGAATGTTGGGCGCGCTCAAGGATGTCATAATCGCGGCACTGAGGTTCGTAATAGGGTTGATACCGAATGACACGGAGGAGGAGCCGGTTACCTTCGAGCCCGAGGTTGACAGGACGCAGGGCGACGCTGCGATGCCAGTCGAGTTCGAGAGCGGAGTTGTTCAGGATATATTGAACGGGATAGCCATGATTATAGGTGTTGTGGCTGTCATAGCCGTGGTCGTATGCATAGCCGTGGCTGTTGTCAGGCTTCTTAAGAAAATTCATGGCAATGACGGAGTTTCAGAGGACATAAAGGAGTTCGTATCGCCCGATGAGAAGCGCGTGGGTGTGAAGAGAAAAGAGAGAAAGTCCGATTACAGCGCGGACGACGCCATAAGTGTCAGGATAAGAAAGCTCTACAGGCATATGGTGTTAGACAAGGCTAAGAAGAGCAAAAAGTCTGTAAACGCATGCCTGACTCCTAAGGAGCTGTCAGGTCAGTATATAACCGCGGGGGCAGATGATGCCACAGTGATATACGAGAGGGCAAGATACAGCGGGGAGCAGCTCACCGGGAAAGAGCTTGACAGCATGAAAGAAATTAAGAAAAGACAGAAATAATATTTTGTTACTATATGCCGGCAAACGTGCGGCAGAGATACGGCATAGGGGGAAGTTGAATGGGTACATCAAAGAGAAAACGTAAGTCATCGGAAAAGAAGGATTTTGAGAGAAGGCTGGCACTTTTAAACTGCCGGCGCTCGATGGTGCTTGCAGTGTTTTTGTCGCTGCTGCTTGCGGTATTTTATTTTCTGTGCAGGGGACAGGAACAGGAGCGGCTGCCGTATTGGTACAGCGCGATGCTGATTGTGATATTTACCATAGAGCTGGCATCGGCGGTTCTGCTCTTCTATATCATAAGGAATGTGCAGGGAATGTTGACGACCGCGTACAGGGCATACTATATAGTGACTCTCGCGGCAGCGGTGCCCGTGTCCGTTGCGGACTACACAATGAGCGGAAGCCTGATGACCTATGTGCTGTTACTCGGGGCGGCGGTGTTCGTTCCGGTATTGCAGCGGAGTGAACAGACCGTACAACTGGTACTCATGGCTGTCGTCACCACCGTATGCAGTGTGTGTGCGGCAAAAAACGGAACCCGTGCAGTCGTGGAGTTCGTCGTCATAGGTATACTGGCGATGGCTGCCGGCAGATACGGACAGCAGAGGTTTAGAAGCTACGAGAAGGGCGCAAATGATAACCGTGGAAAGTATCTGCTGTCAGATGTTGACCCGCTGACGGGGCTCACCAACAAGAGCGGGCTCATAAACACTGCCGGAATTATGTGGAGATTTTGCGTGAGAAGTCATTCCATGGCAGGCGCGATATTTATAGATGTCGATTATTTTAAGAATTATAACGATACTTTCGGGCATGAACAGGGCGATGAGACGCTCAAAAGCATAGCAGGAGCGATAGCAGACTGCGCGCGCAGGGACACTGATACTGTGGCAAGAGTTGGCGGTGAGGCGTTCTTCGTGCTGGTGCAGGGCGTAGAGAAGGAAAATCTGGTCGGTCTTGCGCTCAAAATCAGGTCGGCAATCGCACAGCTCGGGCTCGAGCAGGGGTATAACGGAACCTCCAAGTATGTCACCGTCAGCATCGGAGCTGCGTGTGCATATCCTGATAAGGGGGATACCTTCAAAAATCTCTATGAGGCATCGTCCGATGCGATGTATCTTGCAAAGGACAACGGACGCAACTGTATCGTGTGCGACGGGGTCGTGTATGGCAGAATGAAAAATGGTATGGGTACGGCGATAGATAATTAAACAGGTGGTGTGATATATGGAATATGAGTATCTTCAGAATATTAATCTTGTCTCTACCATGTTAAGACTTATGCTAGCGCTGATATGCGGAGGGCTTTTAGGGCTTGAGCGCGGAAAAAAGAAGCGCCCGGCGGGCTTTAGGACGCATATGCTGGTGTGCGTCGGCTCAGCGCTTGCCATGATAACAAACCAGTATATGGCACAGCAGTACGCCGGAATTGACGCCTCACGAATGGGAGCACAGGTCATAAGCGGCATCGGTTTTCTCGGCGCAGGCACAATCATGGTGACGGGACTGCAGAAGATAAGGGGACTTACGACTGCGGCAGGGCTGTGGGTTGTGGCGTGCATAGGGCTTGCCTTCGGCACCGGATTCTACTCAGGTGGAATAATAGCCACGGTTCTGTGCTATGTCATCAACACCGTGCTTCACCGCGTGGAGACGAGAATGGAGACAAATGCGAGGGTAATAGGAATATATGTAGAGCTTGACGATGTGTCGTATGTCGGAAAACTTCTCGAGAAACTGAGACAACTTGACATAAATGTGACAGAGTTCGAGACGGGAAAGGCGCGCATGTCGGATAACCATGTGGGTGTGCTTCTAGTGGTCAAGCTCGCACATTTTGTGCAGCACTCCGAGGTTATAGAGCAGCTTGAGATGGTTGAGGGAGTGAGCTTCGTGGAGGAAGTGAATTGAAAATATAATTTCCTGAATGGGATAAGACAGAATGAATTTTGTACAGACCTTCGGTATATATTTTAGTAGAAATATATACCGGGGGTCTTTTTATGTTTGTAAGAAGAAACAGAAGGTTCAGAAAATTGAAACAGCAGGTCACAGTCGGAAATGTGTCCGATAAGCTGCATATGTTTTTAAAAAAGAATAAGAAGAATGTGGCGGCGGCTTGTATGCTGCTTTTGCTCGCCGGCATCGCCTATGCCGCGCCGAGAGCCGTCGTGGCTGTGTCACAAAATTCTGCTGCCGCAGCCAAGGAACTGCCGATATACTGCGTTGACAGACAGGATAAGGTGGTGGCTCTCACCTTCGATGCTGCCTGGGGCAACGAAGACACACAGAGAATACTGGACATTCTCGAAAAGCATGATGTGCAGGTGACATTTTTTGCAACCGGAGGCTGGGTCGAAGCCTACCCTGATGATGTGAAGAAAATTATAGAAGCTGGGCATGCATTCGGTAATCACAGTGAAAACCATAAATTTATGACCAAGCTGTCCGACGAGCAGAAGGAGCAGGAGCTTATGAAGGTTCACAACAAGGTAAAGGCTCTGACAGGCTATGAGATGTGTCTTTTCAGACCGCCCTACGGAGATTACAATGACTCGGTTGTAAATGTTGCGGGAAGCCTTGGATATTATACGATACAATGGAGCGTCGACAGCCTCGATTGGAAGGACTACGGTGTGGAGTCCATAATAAAGACCGTGACACAGCACAAAAATCTCGACAGCGGTGCAATTATCCTGATGCACAACGGCGCAAAGTACACTGCGGACGCGCTCGACAGCGTCATAACAAGCTTAAAGGAGCAGGGCTACAACTTTGTCACCGTCGCACAGCTTATACATACCGGAAAGTATCACATGGATCATACCGGGAAGCAGATTTCAGATGAGTGAGTCAGGAGGGGAATTTCGTACAGCTATGTATGTGTGAAATTCCCTATTATGTGATTAATATTATTTGTATTTTATTATAGTATATTATATAATAATATCAGAGTAAAAAGAGATTTTGCACCTACGGCTAAATAGTAATTGTGACATAATCGCAGTGGAAACCATAAATTTATTACCAAGAGTCTGACAGACAGCCGGAGCAGTATTACAGATAGAACAAGGGGTGAACATAAATGGGTATATATTTTAATCCGGGTAACAGGAGCTTTGTACAAGCCAGAAACAGCATGATTTATGTGGACAAGACAAAGCTGATAGAATTTCTCAACAGGAGATTGTATACGGAGGATAAGTGCATCGCCCTGAGTCATGCAAGGCGCTTTGGAAAATCACATGCCGCAGGAATGATTGATGCTTATTACAGCCGGGGCTGTGACTCCGCAGAGCTTTTTGAGGATACCAAGCTTGCCGGTGATGCAGATTATAAGAAGCACATGAACAAGTACAATGTGATACATCTGGATATTGCTTCGTTTTGGGATGCGTGCAAGGACAATATTATTGAGAAGATTGTGGAGTATGTATATAAAGATTTCAGGGCTGCTTTTGGTGATGAACTTAATTATGATGACAGATTCAATTATAATCTGATGCAGATATATCAAAAGACAGGTATTCCATTTGTAATCATTATAGATGAATGGGACTGCATAATCAGAAACAGCGATGACGAGGAACTGATTCATAAATATTTGCAGTTTTTACACTCTTTATTTAAGTCGGAGGAAGCAAAATCATTTTTGGCGCTGGCATACATTACCGGAATACTGCCGATAAAGAAGATAAAGGACGAGTCGGCGCTCAACAATTTCAGGGAATATACGATGCTAGACTCTTATCCGATTACGGAGTTTTATGGTTTCACCGAAGAAGAGGTAAAGACTCTCTGTGATAAATATGATATGGATTTTGAGAGCGCTAAGGCATGGTACAATGGATATTTGATAGACGGGCTTCATATGTACAATCCTAATTCGGTGTCGATGGCTATGGATAGACACAGATTTGACTCCTATTGGAAGAATACATCGTCCTTTGCGTCCATAAACACATTCATTACGATGAACTATGAGGGGCTTAAGGACGACATAATGGCAATGTTGTCTGGCGAAAAGGTGTATGTTAATACCGATACCTTTCAGAATGACCTTTCCACCGTCTCATCGAAGGACGAGGCTGTTACTGCGTTAATTCATCTTGGATACTTAGGATATGACAGGGAAGAATACAGTGCCTATATACCGAACTATGAGGTGAAGAAAGCATATCAGGCGGCATTATGTATCGGAAGCTGGCGTGAAATTGCAAAATCGGTTGGAAAATGCGATGAGCTGTTAAGAGCCACGATAAAGGGCGATGCAGATAAGGTTGCGGAGCTTGTTGAGCTCGCACACGACACATATACGTCAGTGCTAAAGTATAATGATGAGAACTCGCTTAGCTGTGTTCTCACTATGGCATATTTCACGGCACCGGCATTTTACAATATCATTAGGGAGATGCCCGCGGGAAAGGGCTTTGCAGATTTTGTATTTATACCAAGAGCGAATGCAGGAAACAGACCGGCAATGGTGGTGGAATTAAAGTACAATAAATCTGCGGACAGTGCGATAAATCAGATTAAGGAAAACCGCTACCATGGAGCATTGTCGGGCTACAGTGACAGAATATTGTTAGTGGGAATTAATTACGATGCGGACGGGAAGGGCAGTAAGAGGCATACCTGTGTGATTGAGGAAGTGTAATATATTTGGAGGAAAAGCATAAATGACCAGAGAGACCTTAGAAAAAAAGCTAAAAGAAGCCGGAGTTCCTGATTATAAATACAATCTTACAGGAAAAGGAAGAAATGATGAACGTTTGTGTTTGGAAAAAATACGGGGTAAATGGTCTGTTTATTACTTAGAGAGAGGTGTCAAGACAACGAATGAGTTATTTGACTCGGAAGATGAGGCGTGCCGGTTTGTGTATGCGAGATTGATTGGGTGAAATGATGTCACCAACAAGGTTTGTTTATTTTATAGAGCCGGAAATGCATCTGTGTACATTGCCGGCTCTTTTTGTGTTTTGTATTATACTGTATTTAAAATAAGTTGCTGCTTATTTTCCCGCAATGGTTATTCCCTCCACGAGAATTGACGGTGAGCCGCAGCGCGATGCGCCGAGAGCGAAAGGATTGAACTTTAAATCCTCACCGATTAAGGATATATCCTTTAAAAGGGAGAAGAAGTTGCCGGATATCGTAAAGCCCTTTACAGGCTTACCCTTCTTACCGTTTTCAATCTTGAAGCCGCCCGATGAAAGTGAGAAATCACCTGTTATGGCGTTGGCACCTGCATGCAGACCCTCGACAGATGTGACGTATATTCCCTCTCCGGCAGCGCCAAGCAGGTCATCAAGGGAACCTTTTACAGGGTTGATGTAGAAGCTGTAAGGGTGAATGGATACAGGTGATGCGTAGGAAGCCTTTGCGGCATTTCCTGTGGTCTTTACGCCTGCCTTTGCTGCGGTTGCGAGGTTATATAAAAGGGTGGTCAGCTCGCCTTTCTCAATAACATTCTTAGGATATGTGGCAGCACCCTCGGCATCAAAGGTTCTCTTTACAAGAGCGTCCTTGTAGAGAGGGTCATCAGTGAGTGTGAGAATGTCGGCAGCGACCTTGGTGTTCTCCTTTCCTGCTAAGAGGGATAAGCCCTTCTGCGCCGTGTCAGCACAGAATGCGGAGGAGTAGGTCGCAAGCAATGCAGCCATAACCTTGCTTGAGAATACGACAGTATACTTTCCGCTAGGGACGGAGGTGTAGCCGATTGTGGATACCGCATCGTCAACTGCCTCTGCCGCTATTTTTGCCGCGTCGAAGTCATCAAGCTTTCCTGAGGCTATGCCCTCGCCATCGTATTTGTTCTCACCGTCGGAGACAAGTGCAATCGCATAGCTGTAGGAGAAGGATGATGTGTCCTCGAGGTCGAGGCCGTTTGAGTTGCACAGTGCGTATTTGCTGCTGTCATAACCGGAAGCAGACATGGTTCCATCGACAACGCGGGAGTCCGCTTTGTATACCTCGGACTGAAGCCGGAGAGTGAAATCGGCAAGCTCTGATGAGCCCGGTTCTGAGCCTTCCGGAGCCTCATAGGATAAGTAGTTGTCGCCTGCCTTGTGAATGAAGGAAGGCTCATCACTTTCAATGGATAGTGCATTCTCCATAGAACGTTTTACAAGTGACAGTGCATCCTCGTGAGTCAAATTCTCTGTTGAGGCATAACCTGTTTTGCCATTTACAATACATTTAAAACATACGCCCAGAGAACTTTCCGAGGTGAAGGTGTTAATTTCGCTCTGGTAAGCCTCAACGCTTGTACCGGAGGATTCTGTATAGTAGAGTTCGTAATCTTTAAGATTATTCTCCTTCGCTGCGGCTAAGACCGCGTTCTTAAATTCCTGATAGTTCATTCTAATCTCCATTCCGCCGCCCTACGGCGACACTAATCTCTTAACGTCCACCGACTGTAATCGATGATACTCTGATTAACGGCTGACCGACATTGGTAGGAATGCTTCCTGAGGATGCGCCGCACATACCCTGACCGTGGCGAAGATTTTTGCCAACCATATCTATGTTCATAAGAATATCCGAGCCTTTTCCGATAAGGCTTGCGCCTCTTACCGGCTCACAGATTTTACCATTTCTCACAACATAGCCCTCACTCACGGCGAAATTGAACTGTCCCGTGACAGGGTTTACCGAGCCGCCGCCCATCTTGGCTGCGTACAGACCATATTCGATGGAGCTTATGATATCCTCGTCGCTGTCATTGCCGGCGGCAATGTAGGTATTGGTCATTCTCGAGGTAGGAGCAAAGGCATAGCTCTGTCTGCGGCTGTTACCTGTAGACTCCATTCCCATACGTCTGCCGTTGAACTTGTCTATCATGTAGGATTTTAATACACCGTTCTCGATGAGGACGTTTCTTCTTGCCGGAGTTCCCTCGTCATCAATATTTATGGAGCCCCATGCGTTTGGAATGGTGCCGTCATCGATAGCCGTAACCTTGGCTGAGGCAATCTGTGTTCCGAGCTTTCCGGCAAACTGTGAATTTCCGTATGCGACGCTTGATGCCTCAAGTGAATGTCCGCAAGCCTCGTGGAAGATAACTCCTCCGAAACCGTTCTCTATTGCAACAGGCATATTTCCTGCATTTATGTAACCTGCATTTATCATAACCATTGCTTCGCGGGCTGCCTCTATGCCGACCTCCTTAGGATTGTGAAGGTCAAACAGTTCCATTCCGACTCTTCCGCCCGGGCTGCATGAACCGGTCTGGTTCTCTCCTGCCTTGCTGGCAACCGCCTGTATTCTTATTCTGGAGCGGATTTGTCTGTCCTGTGCGAGAAGTCCATCACTGTTGGCTATCAAAATCTTGTGGTCTACATCGAGGAAGGAGCCTGTAACCTGAGAAATTCCCTCGTTGTATTCCTTTGCGGCATTATAAGCCTCCCTGAGATAATCAATCTTTGTGGAGTTGGCGACTGACACCGGCACAACCTTGATCGGGTGAACGTCACCGAACAACCTCTCGGTGAGATTTACATTGGAAATCACAGGTGTATCATTAAGTACACCTGCGACCTTTTCGGCACACGCTAAGACCGCCTCAGGAAGGAGGGACGAGGTGCTTCCCGACACGCATCTTAACCCCTTAAAAATTCTTATTCCGACACCACTTATCACGGCGTCCTCAATCTTGTCAACCTTAGATGAAACCATGCTGATTGTCTTGCTGTCAGTATGCTCTGCAAAGACCTCGGCATAGTCGGCACCTGTGGAAAGGGCTTTTTCCAAAGCCGCCTTTATTAAATCCTGTGATAACATAAATACCTCCCGAATTTATTTATTGTTTTACCATAGCATCACAATTGTATAAAACTTACTCCCTAAGAATAACAAATTGGCTGACTATTTGCAAGGAGTTTGTGGAGATGCTATAATTACAGAATCGGGGTGTCAAAACATGCTGATTTACTCTGTGAGTGTATAACGTGTTATATTTAGGCATATCGTCTCCGATTGCTCGAAGCGAGATGTTTTAAGAACTCTGATATATTTTATATAAAGTGCCGCCACCGTTGCAAAACCAGCCCTCCGTGGCTGTTTGCAACTCAGTCAGCCTCCATGCTGACTGTGGCTGGACAGTGAACAGAGTCCTAAGAACATCTAGGCTTCTCGCAAAAGTCGCAATATGCCTAAATATAACACGTTATACACAATTAAAGTTATAGAGCATGTTTTGACATCAAAATACTGAAGATGTTCAGGTCAAATAGGTTTTTTTATACTTGCCGCGGCCATTATCCTTGTGATGCTTGCTGTGGAAGTTGTTTTATTTGATAAAATAAGGGCGGCAGACATTGTCTTTGCCGTCCTTATTTTGTCTTGTTATAAAATGATTTAAACTGCAAAAGTTCCGGGCAAAGCTACTCTACGAACTGCGGGCAGATCTGCCTTGCGAGGTTCCATAGCCCTTCGACCGTGAACGGATACCACTGATTTACGTTTCTGTAGCCCTCGGCGTACTGGCCGGTGTACGGCTCGGTGAGAATTGCGTGTCGGGAGGCAAGCTCATCTGTGTAGTCGCTCAAGAAATAGGTAGTCATCTCGGTGCGTCCTGCCGTGTAATGTGTCACAAGAAAATCCATGTCGTAGTCCGAAATATAGGTTCCAGTGGAGTCCTTTGTGATCGTGACCTCGGCAAAGCCGCCGAGCATTGAATAGTTGTAGTACTGTATCGATATGTAATTGCCGAGAGAGTAGTATACGAGGGTCTGCCTGCCGTCGGCGGCTGTAACCCATTCGACAGGCTCGACGACATGAGGGTGTGTTCCGATTATAAGGTCTGCGCCGTTGTCGGCGAAGAACTGAGCCCACTGTTTCTGCTCGTCGGTCTCCTCAAGCATATATTCCGTGCCCCAGTGCGGGTACACGATGACGAAATCAGCCTGCTCGCGGGCTTTTTTCATGTCCTCGGCAATCTCGGACTTGTGTGCATCGTCCATGAGATTTATGAGGTAAGGCTTGTCGGAAGGGAGGGAGAAGCCGTTGAGACCGTAGGTATAGTTGAGCATCGCGATCTTTATTCCGTCCTTCTCAACTATCCTTATGGTGTCGCGCTCCTCCTCGCTCTCATTTATTCCGAGAAAGGTCGTGTCAGGGTGCTTTTCTTTCCAGAAGTGGATAGTGTTCAGCACGCCGACTGTGTCCTTATCCATCGTGTGGTTGCTGGCGTGTAAAATTACGTCAAAGCCTGTGTCCACGAGCGCATCTCCGAAAGCCTGTGGTGAGTTGAAGGTCGGGTAACTGCTCACGCCAAGCTCCACGCCGCCGAGTATTACCTCCTGATTGGCAACCGCGATGTCGGCCGCCGCAATCCTGTCTTTCGTGTGTTCAAACACATGCGCGTAATTGTAGCTGCCGTCAGGCTGCAGCGAGCTGTTATGTATTCCGCCGTGAAGAAGCATATCTCCAACCGCTATGAGATTGATGCTTACCGGAGCGACGGTGGCAGCGGCTTCCGTTGAGACTTCTGTTGTCTCAGTTTCCGTTGTGGCGCTGTCGTTTTCATCGGTGCCTTTCTCTGCTGTATTCTGACTGTCACCTTGACTATTGGCATTGTTCACTGCGTCAGACGGGTTTTGTACGTCAGATGCCTGGGTGGAAGAGGTCTCAAGGTAGACCGTGCTGTTGACACCTGATGAGGCACTGTCTGCACAGCCGGAAAGCCCAAGAATACCTGAGAGGTTTATGCACAGGCAGAGTAAGAGTGCCTGAACGCGCCGTGAGAGTGTCCTTTTTTCCTTATTATAATATCTCATAAAATCTCCATTCCGCCGCCGAGCGGCGGCACAAATAGTAATAGTTCAGCCAGCTGAACTATTGTGATGATATACCGCGCGGAAACCACCGCGCAGTCATATAGTATTTTATACATTAAGGAAGCATTTCAGTCAATCAAAATTTAGCCTTGATGCTCTACAAAACACATACTTAATAAATTTAGCCCCATACGTCCGATTTACAAAAAATAATCGGAATATTCAAATGTGTAACTTAATATAGTAAAGCGATAGCATACAGAAGCAACAAAACATTGAAAACCCGCAATCTGTTTGATATAATGGCTGATAGTTCAAGTATTATTGTGATGGAGGTTCAGAAATGAGCAGATACAGCAAAGAGGATATATTAAGACTTGTAGCTGAGGAAGATGTTGAGTTCGTCCGTTTGCAGTTTACAGATGCATTCGGAATACTGAAAAATGTGGCGATCACGTCGAGCCAGTTAAAGAGGGCGTTGGACAATAAGATTATGTTCGACGGAGCTTCTATAGATGGTTTTGTGAGGATAGAGGAGTCGGATATGTATCTGTACCCTGACCTTGACAGCTTTACGATTTTCCCATGGAGGCCGCAGCAGGGCAAGGTGGCAAGGCTTATCTGCGATGTGTATAAGCCGGACGGAACACCTTTTGAGGGCGACCCGAGGTATATTTTAAAGAGAGTTTTAAAGGAAGCAGCCGATATGGGCTACACCTTCAATGTCGGACCTGAGTGCGAGTTTTTTCTCTTCGCTTCTGACGAGGCGGGCAGACCTACGACCGACTCCGATGAGCAGGCAGGATATTTTGACCTTGGGCCTAATGATTACGGCGAGAATGCAAGGCGCGACATGGTTCTCACGCTCGAGGACATGGGCTTCGTGATAGAGGCATCGCACCATGAGGCGGCACCGGCACAGCATGAGATAGATTTCAAGTATGACGAGGGACTCAAGGTTGCCGATGACATTATGACCTTCAAGCTTGTGGTAAAGACTATCGCGAAGAGACATGGAATGTATGCGACCTTCATGCCGAAGCCTAAGTACGGGGTGAACGGTTCGGGAATGCATATAAACATGTCGCTGTCAAAGGACGGGAAGAATGCGTTCTGCGACCCTGAGGATAAGCTGGGGCTCAGCGAGACGGCATATCAGTTCATAGCAGGAATTTTAGAGCATGTGAAGGGTATAACAGCCATCGCCAATCCGCTTATCAACTCATACAAACGACTTGTTCCGGGCTATGAAGCGCCGGTTTACATTGCGTGGTCGGCGACCAACAGAAGTCCTCTTATACGCATACCGGCGTCGGAGGGCGAGGGGACGAGGGCGGAGCTCAGAAGCCCGGACCCGACAGCCAACCCGTATCTGGTGCTCGCGGTATGTCTGGCAGCAGGACTCGACGGCATCAGAAGAAAGCTTGCCATTCCACAGGCTGTCAACAGAAATATCTATGATATGACGGACAGCGAGCGGAGTGAAGCAGGAATAGACAGCCTACCTGAAAACCTTATGGAGGCGGGAATTGAGCTCGCAAATGACGAGTATCTTAAAAATACACTTGGACCGCACATCACCAGAGTCTACCTTGACAACATAAAGAAGGAGTGGAAGGACTACTCCACACAGGTTACTGACTGGGAAATCAAGCAGTATCTTTATAAATATTAATGTCGAGAGGGTTTGTATGGAAAACATAATAGTTGTGTTTCCTAAGATTGAGGACGGAAAGGGACTCAAGGGACTTCTTGTGAAGAACGGCTTTCGCGTTGATGTGGTCTGCACGACGGGGGCGTTTGCCCTTGAACATGCACACTCCCTGAGCGGGGGTATTGTGATATCGGGTTATAAGCTGCCGGATATGCTGTATCTTGAGCTCAAGGAGAGCCTTCCGCCGCAGTTTGAGCTTCTCCTGCTTGCTTCGGAGAGAGTGCTCGCGCAGTGTCCGAGCGATATCGTGAGTATATCGATGCCCGTAAAGACGGTGGATTTCGTGAACACCATACACATGATGTTCGAGGCGCAGTACAGGCGCAGAAAAAGACAGAAGATGCAGCCGACGGTCAGAAACACCGAGGAGCGCAAGCTCATCGATGAGGCTAAAGCGGTTCTGATGGAGCGAAACCACATGACGGAGGACGAGGCGCACAGATATATCCAGAAATGTGCGATGGACAGCGGGACGAAGCTTGTCGAGTCGGCGCAGATGGTGCTGAGCTTATATGTATAGAAGACGATTGGTTGTTATCAGGTGTAAAAATATATCAAATGAGATGAAATGGAGATTAGTGTGATAGTATGAAGTTTACAAAAATGCAGGGACTTGGAAATGATTATGTGTATGTTGACTGCACAAAGGAGGAGCTCGCGACCCCTGCCGACATAGCGAGGGCTGTGAGCGACAGACATTACGGGATTGGATCCGACGGGCTTATCCTTATAAAGCCGTCAAAGGTTGCGGATTTTTATATGGAAATGTACAATGCAGACGGCTCGAGAAGTGCGATGTGCGGAAACGGAATACGCTGTGTCGGAAAATATGTGTACGATTTCGGGCTTACGGACAAGCTTGACGTGTCGATTGAGACGGCGGCAGGAATAAAATACCTTTCGCTGAGACTTTTGGGCGGACAGGTGAGAGAGGTCAGGGTAAACATGGGGGCTCCCGTGTTTGAGCCTTCGCTTGTGCCGACAACGCTCGAGGCGACAAGAAAAATAGAGGCTAACGGAATTGACCTTGCTGCGCCGTTACATGAAGGATATGACAATTCTGTATCGGATAAGGTTCCTGTTGTCCTTGACGCTCCGCTCACTGTCGACGGAAAAGAGTACAGAGTAAGCTGTGTATCTATGGGAAATCCGCATGTAATAACATATGTCGATGACGAAAAGGCAGTAGATATAGAGAAAATCGGACCGCTTTTTGAGAGCAATACAGTATTCCCGGAGCGCACGAACACGGAGTTCATCCGCGTTGCGGACAGACAGAACATCTATATGCGCGTGTGGGAGAGAGGAACCGGTGAGACGCTTGCCTGCGGAACCGGGGCGTGTGCGTCCGCTGTTGCGACCATGTTAAACGGTCTGTGCGACAGAAGGGTTACGGTACATCTTCTCGGAGGCGACCTTTTCATCGAGTGGGACGAGAAGGAAAATGTAGTATATATGACAGGACCGGCGGTCACTGTATTTACCGGCGATTATCCGCTTATAAGTCTTTTGTAAGAGGCGTTTTGATATATTACAGCAATTATTACAGCAATTTCATAAATAACTGAAATATAGGAGGACACAACATGTTTAAGCTCAATGACAATTATCTCAAGTTACCGGGAAGTTACCTTTTCTCGACGATAGGAAAGAAGGTAAAGGCATATTCAGAGGAACACCCGGATAAGAAAATCATCCGTCTCGGTATAGGCGATGTGACACAGCCGCTTGCACCTGCAATCATAAAGGCGCTTCACGGTGCGGTTGACGAGATGGCTGACGCTAAGACTTTCAGAGGCTATGCGCCTGACCTTGGCTATGAATTTTTGAGAAACGCAATCGCCGACAACGATTACAAGGCGAGAGGCTGCAATATAGCCGCCGACGAGATATTTGTCAGCGACGGTGCAAAGAGCGACAGCGCAAACATTCAGGAAATATTAAGCCTTGACAACAAGATTGCGGTGTGCGACCCGGTTTACCCGGTGTATGTTGACTCTAACGTGATGGCAGGAAGGACAGGCACCTACGATGCCGCAGCACAGACCTGGAGCGATGTGATTTACATGCCTTGCAATGCTGAGAACAATTTTGTGCCGGAACTTCCGAAGGAAACTCCGGATGTAATTTATCTGTGCTATCCGAACAACCCTACCGGAACGACACTCACGAAGGATCAGCTTCAGGTGTGGGTTGACTATGCGAACAAGGTTGGCGCATTAATCATATATGATGCCGCCTACGAGGCATATATCTCAGAGGAGAATGTTCCGCACACCATCTACGAGTGTGAGGGCGCGAGAAACTGTGCGATTGAGCTTAGAAGTTTCTCAAAGAACGCGGGCTTTACGGGCGTGCGCCTTGGCTTTACCGTAATTCCGAAGGATATCAAGTGCGGCGACGTGATGCTTCACTCCCTCTGGGCAAGACGTCACGGCACAAAGTACAACGGCGCCCCTTACATCGTGCAGAGAGCCGGCGAGGCTGTTTACTCGGCTGAGGGTAAGGCGGAGTTGAAGGAGCAGGTTGCCTACTACATGAAGAACGCCAAGACCATAAAGGACGGACTTGCATCTGCGGGCTACACGGTATTTGGCGGTGTGAATGCGCCATACATCTGGCTCAAGACACCTGACAACATGAGCTCATGGGATTTCTTCGATTACCTTCTCGAGAACGTGAACATCGTCGGAACACCGGGCTCAGGCTTCGGACCAAGCGGCGAAGGATATTTCAGACTGACTGCATTCGGCTCATACGATAACACGGTCGAGGCGCTTGAGAGAATTAAAAATATGTAGCCATCTCTGGGACATGGGGGCTGACATCGGTGTTCCAAAGCGAATTCTACTTCCAAGGGGTGTTAATTTTCCGCTTTCGGTGTAGTATATTACTCAAAAAGGAAGTGCAGGGAGCCGCGCTTTAATATAGGTGACGGCATTGTTGCATTGGAATGGAGCATTATATGGACACAGTAAAGATTGGAAGGTACATTGCACAAAAGAGAAGGGGACTGGGACTTACACAGAGGCAGGTGGCAGAGAAGCTTGGCATGAGCGATAAGTCTGTCTCTAAGTGGGAGAGAGGTGTATGCCTGCCGGATGTTTCCGTATACACAGAGCTTTGCGAAATACTGGGAATAAATCTCAATGAGTTTTTTGCCGGTGAGGATATCCGCGTTGAAGCGATTGTAAAGCAGTCCGAGGACAACATCATACAGATTGCGACGGACAGCAAGCACAGGCAGAATAAGCTGAAATGTGTGATAGCGCTGCTTCTTGTTATTGTTCTGGCTGCGGGTGCGGTTATTGGGGTAAGGTTGTATCTCTTAAACAGACCGCAGAATTATATCTGCGCGGTCGACAGGGAGAGTGTCGAGATGAAGACTGCACAGCTATTGTCAGGGGTAGATGGGGCGTACATGTACAAGTATGTGACTACCGACAGCTTCAACTTGTTGACCATCTACATATCCAAGTATGAATCGGGAAAGCTGATAGATAAGGACAGGGTTGAGGTTGTATATGATGGCTTAGACTCACCGGAAAATGGAATGATAGTGATTGTTCCTGATTTTGACAGCAACACAATAAGGCTTATCATATCGGATGACTGTGCAAAGCTCAAAACGGAGATACCGATACTTGATGGAGTGACGGACAGAGGTCATAGTGCAAGAAGCATTGTACAGCTTGAGGGGAAAAAAGCAATAAAATATGATGAAGAACAGGGCTTGTTTGCGCTAACCTGCGGTAAAAATGCGCTTCGCTCAGAGAGCATAGAGGAGTTGGAAGCCGGAAATGCAAAAGCGGAGAATGATTATACTTATTATCTATCGTTTAAGTTTGGAAAGTAGCATGTAATAATTATGAATTTACTTGTAAAATTTTACATCTAATAAAGGTATTGATTTGTGGGATATTCTATAAATCAATACCTTTTTTGATACAATTACCTATATAAGATTCGGGTGGCAAAGCATGCCAGATATACTTGGCTGTGTATAACGTATTATATTTATGCATATCACGACTTTTGGGAGAAGCTTAGATGTTCTTAGAACTCTGCTAAGTCCCTAGCCAAAAGCAGCACGGATGCTGCTTTAGAAGCAATGCATACAAGGATGTATGCTTTGCTTCGGTGGCGGACGCATAGAACACCTTAATCAGAGTTATTAGAACATCTTGCTTCGTACAAAGGAGCTGATATGCATAAATATAATACATTATACACTCATGGATTAAATGGCATGCTTTGCCACCCGAATCTCACATAAATATATCTTATCAGATAATGTTTCCGAATATAATAAACTTGTCTTTAAAGCAAAAATGTGCTACAATTAAAAGGATTTAGTTAATTGCAGTATAAAAGTGTATTTTATGGCTGCAAAACAAGGTATATAAGGAGAATACGCAGATGGCAAATGTTATTACAGACGAAACCATAGAATATGTAGGTATTCTTGCAAAGCTTGAACTCTCCGGCGAGGAGAAGGAAGCTGCCAAGAAGGATATGGGAAATATGTTAAATTATATCGATATGCTTAATGAACTTGATACGGACGGGGTTCAGCCAATGTCAAATGTATTTCCGGTTAAGAATGTGTTCCGTGAAGATGTCGTGACCAACGGCGATGACAGTGAGAATATGCTTGCCAATGCGCCTGAGGAGAAGGATGGCTTCTATGTGGTGCCTAAGACTGTGGAATAAATGCAGTGAGAAACTGTGTTTGCGAAATATATAGTAAATTATGGATTGGAGACAGATATGGATATTGCGAAGATGACAGCGACAGAGCTTGGCAGAAAAATTAAAGCCAAAGAGATTTCTGTCCGCGAGGCTGTTGAGGCTGTATTTGACAGAATTAAATCCGTTGAGGGTGAGTATAACTGCTATGTGACACTCTGTGAGGAGCAGGCACTTAAGAAGGCGGAAGAGGTTCAGAAAAAGATAGATGACGGTACACTTACAGGACCGCTTGCGGGCGTGCCTGTTGCAATCAAGGACAATATGTGTACGAAGGGTGTGCTCACAACATGCTCCTCCAAGATTTTGGGTAATTTCAAGCCTACATTCTCATCGGAGGCAGTGTTAAATCTTGAGAAGGCAGGTGCCATAATAATAGGTAAGACCAACATGGACGAGTTTGCCATGGGAAGCACCACGGAGACATCGTTCTTCGGACCTACCAAGAATCCGAGAAATCCGGAGTATGTTCCGGGCGGTTCATCGGGCGGTTCGGCTGCGGCTGTTGCTGCGGATGAGTGCTACTATGCGCTTGGCTCCGATACAGGTGGTTCCATCAGACAGCCAAGCTCATACTGTGGCGTTGTCGGAATGAAGCCTACCTACGGAACGGTTTCGAGATACGGACTTATCGCCTATGGCTCATCACTTGACCAGATTGGACCTATAACCAAGGATGTCACGGACTGTGCGACAGTGCTTGAGGCTATAGCCTCCTATGATGCGAAGGATTCAACATCCGTAAAGAGAGAGCCGGAGGACTATAAGTTCACGAAGGCGCTTGTTGAGGATGTCAAGGGACTTAAGATAGGTATTCCGAGAACTTATTTTGGAGAGGGAATCGACGAGGAGGTTAAGGAGAAGGTATTAGCCGCCGCGAAGGTTCTTGAGAGCAGGGGCGCCATTGTCGAGGAGTTCGACCTTGGACTTGTAGATTATGCCATCCCAGCCTACTATATCATTGCATCCGCTGAGGCAAGCTCTAATCTTGCACGTTTTGATGGTGTGAAGTACGGCTACAGGACAGAAGATTACGATGGACTTCACAATATGTACAAGAAATCTCGTTCAGAGGGCTTCGGTGCGGAAGTAAAAAGACGTATCATGCTTGGCTCCTTTGTGCTAAGCTCAGGCTATTATGATGCCTACTATATCAAGGCACTTAAGACAAAGGCACTTATAAAGAAGGAATTTGACAAGGCATTTGAAAAATATGATATCATCTTAGGTCCTGCGGCTCCTACCACGGCACCTAAGCTTGGTGAGTCTTTATCCGACCCTATCAAGATGTATCTTGGAGATATATATACAATATCCGTGAACCTTGCAGGGCTTCCGGGAATATGTGTTCCATGCGGAAATGACAAAAACGGACTTCCGATTGGTGTACAGTTAATCGGGGACTGCTTCTCGGAAAAGACGCTTATCCGCGCGGCGTATACCTATGAGCAGAGTAGATAGGAGGAATATCGAATGAAAGAATACGAAACCGTCATAGGACTTGAGGTTCATGTAGAACTTGCAACAAAAACTAAGATTTTCTGTGGCTGCTCCACGGCATTTGGCGGAGCGCCTAATACACATGTATGTCCGGTTTGTTCAGGCATGCCGGGTTCACTTCCGGTTTTAAATAAGCAGGTTGTGGAGTACGCGATGGCAGTGGGACTTGCAACCAACTGCGAGATTAACCGGAAGAATATTTTTGACCGAAAGAATTATTTTTATCCTGATAACCCACAGAATTACCAGATTTCACAGCTCTATCACCCAATCTGCCACGACGGCGGCATAGAGATAGAGACTGCCGATGGCGGTAAGAAAACCGTAAGAATACATGAAATTCACATGGAGGAGGACGCTGGAAAGCTTGTGCATGACGACTGGGAGGATTGCTCACTTGTCGACTTTAATCGTTCTGGTGTTCCACTCATAGAGATTGTGTCCGAGCCGGATATGCGCTCCGCCGACGAGGTAATCGCATACCTTGACAAATTAAGACTTATCATCCAGTATCTTGGAGCCTCAGACTGTAAGCTTCAGGAGGGCTCAATGCGCGCCGATGTGAACCTCTCTGTCCGCGAGGTTGGAGCGAGCGAGTTCGGAACGAGAACGGAGACAAAAAATCTTAACTCTTTCAAGGCTATCGCGAGGGCGATTGAGGCTGAGAAGAAGAGACAGATAGAGATTATCGAGGACGGAGGAAAGGTTGTTCAGGAGACCAGACGCTGGGATGACAACAAGGAGTACTCCTACGCGATGCGCTCTAAGGAGGACGCGCAGGACTACAGATATTTCCCTGAGCCGGACCTTGTTCCGGTTGTCATTGATGATGAGTGGCTTAATGCCGTCAAGGCACGCCAGCCTGAATTCAGGGACGAGAAGAGGGCGAGATATAAGGCAGAGTTCGATATCCCGGAGTACGATGCGGATATCATCACCAATTCTAAGAAGATGGCGGATATCTTCGAGGCTACAACCGCAATCTGCAACAAGCCTAAGAAGGTTTCCAACTGGCTTATGGTCGAGACAATGCGTCTCTTAAAAGATAATTCCATGGAGCCGGAGGACATAAGCTTCTCACCTGAGAACCTTGCCAAGCTTATTGAGCTTGTCGAGGCAGGTTCAATCAACTCAAGCGTTGCCAAGGAAGTATTTGAGAAGATATTTAAGGAAGATATAGACCCTGAGAAGTATGTTGAGGAGAAGGGTCTTAAGATTGTAAACGATGACGGCGCGTTAAAGAGCACCATCGAGGAGATAATAGCAGCCAATCCTCAGTCCGTTGCCGACTATCACAGCGGCAAGGAGAAGGCGCTTGGCTTCCTTGTCGGTCAGACCATGAAGGCTATGAAGGGCAAGGCAAACCCGGCTAGCATAAATAAGATACTTAAGGAGCTGCTGTAGGCAGAGAAAACTGCCGGAAATAGAAAAAACAGAAGATGATTCAGTCTAAATAGGCGATTGAGATATGCTGTGGGCAGAGAAAACAGACCGGAAGCATATGAAAACAGAAGATGATTCAGTCTAAATAGGCGATTATGATATGCTGTGGGTAGAGAAAAAAGACCGGAGGCATATGAAAACAGCAGATATTTCAGTCCAAAGGTGAGATATTAAATAAAATGGGCAGAGAAAATTCACAGATAACAGAATTTTGGCGGATTTTCTCTGCCCATAACAGTTATAATGCGTATATATGGACAGATATAATGCTCAAGTAATAATATATGGAATGATTTTGTGGATAGGGGCGGTAATCGTATGAAAGCAGAAGAGGTAATAACAGAGACCGCGAAGCTGTGTAAAAGCTTCGGTGCAAACGAAGTGATTTTATATGGTTCAAGGGCAAAGGGGACGAGCAGGGAGCGCAGCGATATAGACATAGCGGTATCGGGGGTTGACAATTTCGACGAGCTTGCCGCAATGGTTGAGGAATTGCCCACGCTTTACAGTGTGGATTTATTGAATATTGATACCTGTAGAAATGAATTGTTGTTGGAGGACATCAGGCAATATGGACGAAAAATTCGGTAGACGTTTTAAGTCTTTTTGTAACTCATTAAATGCTTTGGCTGAGGCAAGGCAGAGAGACCTTTCGGATTCGTTTGTGCTCAGCGGGACAAGTGCCAAGTTCAGTATCACGTTTGATTTGGCGTGGAAGGTTATGAAGGACATACTGGTGCAGTATTATGCAATAACAGGCTTTGTGGCAGGCTCTCCGCGGGAAGTATTGCGGGAAGCATTCAAGGCAAACCTAATTTCAGATGACACATGGATGGAAATGCTTAAGGTGCGAAATGAGCTTGCACATGATTATGACGGAGATATCGTGAGAAGCTATTGCGATATAATAGTGGAAAAATATATTGACTTATTTTTTGATTTTGAATCCGTGGTAAAAAAATTATTTGAGTTTAATTGAGAAAGCTATAATTGATGAATCTATAATTGAGAAAGCTATCAAATAATGCTTTGAAAATTACAGAATAAAATATTATAAGAGCATGAATTTTATTTAGTGGGAATATCGCTATGAGAATATATGAACTACAGGAGCGCGCCAAACTGCTCCCGGTTCTAATGGAAATCTGGGAAAATTCCGTGAGGGCGACACATGATTTCCTGTCGGATGGGGAGGTAATTAAGATAAAGGAATATGTCCCACAGGCACTTGAGGGCGTCGGGCATTTGATAGTGGCGGAGAATGAAGCAGGAAAAATTATTGCATTTATGGGAACTGAGAATGGACGTCTGGAAATGCTCTTTATTTCTCCACAGGAGAGAGGAAAGGGCGTTGGCAGGCAGTTGATAAAATACGGCATTGAAAATTATGGAATCAATGAAGTAACCGTAAATGAGCAGAACCCGCAGGCGGTCGGCTTCTATGTGCACATGGGATTTGTGACATATAAACGAACGGATTATGATGAGGAGGGGAATCCTTATCCGCTGTTGTATATGAAGCTGTAGAGGTATAAATTATGAGGAGAAAAATGTATCTTTCAAGTTTTAAATTTGCAGATGAGTTAAAGGAAGAGTTATTTTTAAATGACATAAAGCGTACCTGCTATCAGTCCTTCTATCCGTTTGGAGTATTGTCGGCTCACCATTTAGAAAGGCTTGATTTTGAGCCGGTAACAATATTGTACGGAGGCAATGGGAGTGGTAAGTCAACTGCTCTCAATATTATATGTGAGAAGCTTAGGCTGCAAAGAGACACACTCTATAACAGGTCGAATTTCTATGAGGACTATCTTCGTATGTGTGACTATGAGATTGAAGCTGCAATTCCAAAAGAGAGCAGGATGATTACCAGTGACGATGTATTTGATTTTATGCTAATCTTCGTTGCATAAATAATGGAATCAACGTAAAAAGGGAGGAACTGTTTGAGGACTATCTGAATACGAAATATAGCAAATTCACGATGAAATCACTGGATGATTATGAAGCTCTAAAGAAGGTAAATCTTGCCAGAAGCAAGACACAGTCTGAATATACAAGGCGGAATTTGATGGGAAATGTGCCGGAACACAGCAATGGTGAGAGTGCATTTATATATTTCAGCGATAAGATTAAGGAGAACGCGCTGTACCTCCTTGACGAGCCGGAGAACAGCTTAAGCTCACAAAAGCAGTTGGAGCTTCAGAAATTTTTGCAGGACAGCGCCAGATTTTTTGGCTGTCAGTTTATTATAGCTACACATTCGCCTTTCCTTCTGTCAATGAAGGGTGCAAAGATATATGACTTGGACGAAGAGAGAGTCGGCATCAAGAAATGGACTGAACTGGGGAATGTGAGGGCATATTATGACTTTTTTATGGAACATAGAAGAGAGTTTGGGGAGTAGGGGCGAAAGAAAATATGTAATAGTTTTTTCTTTAAAAATTACAAGCGAAAATTTTTTTGATTAAAATATATTCAAACAAAGTTATGGTAACTGTCGGATAGAAGGGAGAAAAATGCCGCAGAACAACATTTTTAATAAAGATTTTTTTACACTGGAAAATGAGAGTGTCAGGCTTGAGCTGATTGATACCTATGCCGGAAATGACAAAGAACTGCCGTTTTATTGGTGGAATATTATCTCAAAATCCCGGAATGTAAATGTGGGAAAGATAAGCTTTAGAATCGGTCACAATTATCACTCATATTATAATGGAAATATCGGCTATGAGGTCGATGAGGAGTACAGGGGAAATCATTATGCGCTTCTGGCTTGCCGGCTAATACTGGATGTCGCAAGATATTATGGCATGGATAAGCTGTATTTGACATGTGATTTTGACAATGTGGCTTCCTACAAAACTATTGAAAAGCTGGGGGCGAAGTTAATTGAGGAGGTGCAGCCTCCGAAGGACTATGTATTTTACTATGAAGGAATGCCGAAACAGAGGATATATGAATTAAAAATATAGAGACGTTATTGAAACAGAGGATGGTGAAACCATGGTAAATATAAGAAAAGTACAACACGGCGACGAAAACAATCTTGCATACATACAGACCGAGAGCTGGAAGGAGGCGTTCAAGGACATAGTTCCTGCCGACTTGCTCTCAAAATGTACGGTGTTGGAACGTGCGATCGCAATGTACAAAAAGCTTCTTGATGAAAATAAGGGAAACGGATATATTCTGGAAATTGATGGCAAGCCGCATTGTATAGCATGGTGGGATGCCTCAAGAGAGAAGGATATGCCGGAATACGCGGAGCTTATATGCATTCATTCGCTCAAGGACAACTGGCATAAGGGTTACGGCGGCATGATGATGGACAGGGTGCTTGAGGATGTGAAGGCGTCAGGCTATT